>VGKZ01000001.1 GCA_016866815.1 Candidatus Peregrinibacteria bacterium
ACTCCAGAGCAGCGTAATATCGACTTCCTTTTCCGGATCTTCGACGACGGTGCCGCTTCCCGTTCCTCCTCCCATGATCTCCTCCATGACTTTGTACTCTTCACTCATTTTCTGCTGCTCGAAACGTGTGCCAAGATGCATGCCCAACGCGAGGGTCAGGGCCGGGAGCGCTATGAGAGTCAGGCTGCGGAGGAACTTGGACATGGACGGCATTCTACAGAAATTCCTCTGTTCCTGTGAGGCATATTCCCGCTTTCTTTTTTTGTTTTTCCATTGTTCAGTCTTTTAAGATACCACCATGGATTCCTCCGTTGCTATTCCGCCGATTACCGGCGACATGACGATTCGTGATGTTGTGGCGATTTTCCCTGAAGCAGCGGATATCATGATGGAGTACGGTCTGCACTGCTTTTCCTGTGCGGTCGGAGGTGTGGAAACCCTCATGGAAGGTTGCCGCATTCACGGTTTTGACGATGACACTGCGGCTGCCCTGATAGCCGATATCAACGAAGCGCGCGGAAAGGCCCCGCGTCGTCCACTGACGATCACCATTACCGAGCCCGCTGCACGCGGTATCCTCGAAATCATGCAGAGAGAGAAGAAAGAGCATCACATACTGCTCGTCACATTGGATGAAACGGGAGGGTTTTGCATGGAGTTTCGTGAAACTGCCGGAGACGGTGATGGCACATTCGGCCACACTGCCGTTCCGGATGTCCGCGTGTGCGCGTCTGCCATGACATTGTCGCGTATTGGCGGCGCTACCATCGATTTTCGCGATGGTCGGTTCAAGCTGGATCTTAAAGAAGAATGCTGTAAAGGTAGTGGAGGATGTGCATGTCATTGATAGGTCGCAGAAAATTATCATTGATCAATTATCAATTTTCAGAACATGAACAATGATCAATGCTCTATGTTCATTGCATATTCTGTGAAAATTGATGCAATTGAACATTAGCAATGTGCGTACTGTTGCTTTCGCGATATACTGCTTTGCGTGCTGCGACTCCCTGCTTCTCTCACGCGGAAACTTGAACAGCTCTTTCCGAAATCCGCGGAGAGAAACCGCTTCGTCGTGGATGTACTGACGACTGCACTGGAGCAGTACAATCAGCAGGGGGCAGAGGAGGAAGTGATGGTCGGTGGCACTCTGCATTTGTTCACGGACGGTGGATCACGAGGGAACCCCGGTCAGGCTGCCATCGGGATTGTGCTGGTAGATCCAACGCAGGGCAGGGTCATTCGTGAGCACTATGAACGGATCGGTATTGAGACGAACAATGTTGCGGAATACCGTGCATTAATAGAAGGACTCAAAATCGCCAAGCACTACCATCCGAATCGGCTCCTGTGCCATCTCGACAGTGAGCTTATCGTGAAGCAGCTCAATGGCGAATATCAGGTGAAAATGCCTACGTTGCAGGCATTTGTGGAGGAGATCCGCGAACTCAGCGCTGATTTTCCGGAGGTGGCGTTCAAGCACATTCCCAGAGGTGACAATTTCCGTGCCGACAGTCTCGTCAATCGTGCGCTCGATGCCCATCCCTCACCGAAGTATGAGAGAGCGTGACGCAGGAACCCGCGAATACCAGAGAATCCGGGGATGTCTTTTCTTCGGTTTCTTCGGTGTGTTTGGTTGTTTCGGCATCTTCTTGTTTCCCCAATCCGTTGCCGCTGCCTATCCCACGCTGACGTACCGCTATCACCATCATCTTTTTGTCATCAATCCCAATGGCGAACCTGCGTGGCGTGCGCATGAGGAAGTGTGGTTCTTTCGCGGTACGCAAATCCGTCCGCCGCAGCGTTTTCTGGTCGATGGTGATGTGATTCCTCCGCTTCCGGATGGAGTGGAACGGTCCACGCGGGTTGCGTGGAACACGGATGCGATCGCCGCGACGATCAGCAGGAAAATCGGCGCCGCTCTCGATAGGGAAGCGGGAACAGTGACGATCGGGAAAGATCAGGCGGGGAAGATTGTCTTCGAAGGTTTGGGATTGACCGGACTACAGGTCGATACAAGGCGTGCCGCCGCTCTCACGGTTGCCGCAATCGAAGCTGGTGTGCCGGATGTCATTCTGCCTGTCACTGAAATTCAACCGACACTGACCGTACATGATCCTGAGCTTGCTGCTCTGGGTATCCGGGAAGTCGTCGCCATCGGCGATTCCAACTTCGCGCGCTCTCCCGCTGCCCGCCGTCACAATATTGCCGTAGGAGCTGCACGCTTCAACGGGCACCTCATACCACAAGGTGCTACTTTTTCTTTCAATGAAGTTCTGGGACCTGTGAACGCGGCAATGGGGTACAAGAAGGAGCTCGTGATCTTGGGTGAACGAACGCTTCCAGATTACGGAGGAGGGCTCTGTCAGGTCAGTACCACCGCATATCGCGGCATTTGGGAATACGGCTTTCCCATTGAGTCGCGTAAAAATCACAGCTTTGCCGTACAGTACTATGCTCCGCAGGGAACGGATGCCACCATCTATCCGCCGAATATCGACATGAAGTTTGTGAATGACAGCCCGGGGGCACTCCTGATGCAGACTCATGTGGAAGGAGACAACGCGTACTTTATTTACTACGGCACGCGCGATACACGCGAGAGTGAGATCGTCGGGCCGTACACGTGGAACAAGAGGGCGCCTCCTCCCGATAAATTCGAGTATACGAGTGATATCGAACCTGGTACCACGCGGGTGGTCGGCAAAGCCGTTCCCGGACTGCAGGCTGCATGGTTTCGCATTGTTCGACCCGTGAATGGTCAGGAGAAGACGGAGCCTGTATTTTCCGCGTACGAAGCGCGCCCGAACTTCACGCAGATCGGCGTTGCTGCTCTGCAGCTCCCCTCATTGGACGTACCCGAAACTGATGCCGGCAACTAACGCATCGCCTGTGCAATGACGCCGGCGCGCGGAGCTCTGCTCAGCGCTTCGGACAGGAGTTCCGCGCATACAGGTGAGAAGAATTCCTTTTCCTTTTGCAGGAGTGCGGGGAGCGATTCCCAATTGCCCTCCATGCTTTTTTGAATGTAGATCATCTGATTCGGTGAACAACGGGAGAATCGGATATTTCCCGTGTCGGGAAGCAGACCGAGCAGATGCAGCATCCGAAGCGTGTACGGCAGTACCGTATGATCAGCGCCGCGAAAGCAGCGCTCCAGAAATCCCGCCGTTGCATCGAACAGTTCGGGGAGCGGTTCTTCGTCGTGCAGGGAGAGCAGCAGGAGTTCGATGCCTTGCTGGGCGTGCAGGAAGGCACGTACATCGTTGCCCAGAATCTCTCCGGCGATTGAGGCGTCGGTGACGATGTATCCCGTCGAGCTTGCCTTCACGTGCATGGTGATGCGCCGGAGCGGCAACAGTGTCCCACCCAGACGGCTGCCGGGTTTGCGGACACCGCGCGCGCGGATTGCCATTTTCCCTCTCTCTTTCGTAAAGACGATGCAGAAACGATCCGCTTCTCCCACATCATGCACTTTCAGCACGATTGTATCGAGTGTCAGGGTGCGGGGCATACGTTGAGTATAGGTCTGTGACGTCTACGACGTCTACGATGTAGATATATACCTTACACACTCCGTACACCTCTTACACCGCATACGCGATACGCGGTGATACCACTTGCGGCCGTATGCCGAGCCAGGCTCCGGTGCCCGCTATGAGAGGCGATACGAGGATCTCAACGGCGATGATTATTGGCAGCAGTGAGTGCAGCAGCGGCGTCACTTCGGCACGAAGATCTGTGAGTACACCGCCGGATGAAAGTCCGGGGACCAGCAGCGGAATGGCGAGCAGGAGCACGCTCAATACCGCTGCACTGAGGACGACACTGATAGCGCAGAGCACAGTGGCCTCCGTCGCGAAGGGCAACAGAATCGACATAGGCGTTGCACCGACCAATCGTTCGACCAGCACCTCGTCACTGCGCGCCAGTGCCCGTCTTCGTGTGAGTTCTGTCACAATGAAGACCAGCGCAGTACCGGTTACAACGAGAATAACGCCCATGAGCGCTCGTCCGGTTTGTGTCACCCGAAGCAGCGCATACATCTGTTTTTCCTGATCAGTCACGTCGGTCAGGAATGTAGGGTTCACGGTCATTCGCCATTCTTCCTTTCCGACGAATGCAGAGAATAAGCGGTAATCCTCCAGATTCTTCAGGGTGACTCCGATGGTGTCTGCGAAGGGGTTTTCGAGCTTGAACTGCTCCAGAAAAGCGATGAGTTCCGGATCCTGCGTGCGCATGTGCTCATACGCCTTTTCTTTCGTAATCAGCGTCAGCTGATCCACAAAAGGCTCCGCCGACAGAGCTCCGTAGAATTTCTGGATATCGGCATCGGAGGCTTCCGCGTGCAATTCCAGACGCAAGTCGGTTTTGTGTCGCAGCATGGACTGTATTCCCTGCAGGCCGAGCATCATGACTCCGAGAAGCTGTACAAGGAGCAGCACACCGAAGAGCGCGCCGAGCGCCGTCATCCATTCCCCTTCGCGCCGGAGAGTGAGAAGTCCCCTGAGAATGCCACGCCGGACGATAGTTACCATCGAGGATGTGACCACAAAACCACTATATGCCATCTCCCGAGCTACGCCCAATGGTCGCTATGCTGCGTGCTGACGGTTGTGTGCGTTTCCGATCACCTTCATGCACTCCAGCGCCTTCGGGTTCTCCGGATCCAGTTCGATTGCGCGCTCGAACAGAGCTTTTGCCTTCACGATGTTGCCTGTTTGCAGATACGCGACGCCGAGATCGCAGAGTGTCAGCGGGTTTTCGGTATCGAGGTTCAGTGAACGTTCGAGTGTCACGATACCTTGCGCACGTTCCCCCTTGCTGAAGAGCGCCCAACCCAGACAGCGCAGGATTTCTGCATTGTTCGGACGCATGGCGTTTGCTTTACGGAGGAGCTCCACCGCATCGTTCCAGTCGCGGTCAATGGATTTCAGGAATCCGAGGATGTAATGCCCCGTGTAACTCTCAACATCGATCTCCACCGCCTGTTGCGCGGCGGCACGTGCTCGCTCATAGCGTTCCAAACTCAATTCATTATCCGCTACTTCCTCCAATGCGGGAACATTCTGCGGATCCTCCATCAACAGTGTCTCCAGAATCACCAGAGCCTCTGCATAGCGACCCGAAAGCTTGAGTTGCTCCGCCTCTTCGAGGCGTTCAAGCGTGTCGGAGGAGGTCGTGTCGTCGCTCATGCGTACCTCCGATGATACGTGATGCTCCTTTTGCGTACAGCAACAATCCACACTTTTTCCGCGGGGACTTTCTTACGTTTTCCGGAGGGCTGTATCAGCCGTAAAGGTAGAACAGCACCGTATTCAGAATCGCGAGTGCAGAGAGCGCCACAACGATACCGATGAGTGCCGCAATCATGATGTTCTTGCCGCTGTTTTTGTACTCTTCATTGATGTAACCGGTGATGTATCGCATCGCGCCGAAGAGAAATGCAGCCGCCGATATGTAGAAAACGGAACCCGTCATGGTACCGACGATGTTGCTTAGGATTTCCGCCCATGTGATATCACCTTGATAGAAACCGCTGACGGGGAATGTTATGGGAGTGTACTGGGCTATTGCCACAGGTATACCCGCGATGCAGGCACCGATGGTTGCAGCAGCCCGGCCAATGAATCGTATTCCGTACATCAGGGTATTATAGCATATTTCCACCTCTCACGGCAGGCGGTTTTCCGGTTGAGACTTTGCTTTGTCCACAGGGCTCCGGCCTGTAGACTTCTAACTCCATGACGGCCTTTGCTTCGCGTCCCCTTGCGGGAAACTCTTCCGGCCCCCGGATTCGCCGCTTTCTGCCGCAGTCCTTCAAAAGTCGAGCATCTTCTGTGTTGGGCAGAAGCTCACTGCGCTATCTCTGGAATTCCCGAACACTGGTCAATCGTCGGCGTTTCATCGGTGGCTCAATTCTGTTTGTCGTCCTCTATGCTGCGTTTCTCTGGCTGACGCTTCCGGACATCACGGATCCGGTGAAATTTCTCGCGTCCCAGAGCACGGTGATCACCGACAGAAACGGAACGGAATTGTACAGGTTGTTCCAGGAGGAAGACCGTACTTTTGTTCCAGGGGATGCCATTCCGAAACACATGAAGCAGGCGACGATTGCCATAGAAGACGAACGGTACTACGAGCGCGGGTGCTTGGATATGCGTGCAATTGCCCGTGTTGTCATTTACCTCGGACAAGCAGGAGGAGGTTCCACCATTACCCGTCAGCTTGCGCGCAACGCGCTGGATCTGCAGCAGGACAACCGGGTTCACCGCAAAATAAAGGAGTTGATCCTCGGTTGTCAGCTGGAGAGTCAATACGATAAGGAAAAGCTGCTTGAATTATATTTGAACTGGATTCCCTTTGGCAGGAATGCCTACGGTATTGAACAGGCAAGCAGAGCATATTTTCAGATCTCTGCGGACAAGCTGTCCCTTGCACAGTCAGCGGTTCTTGCTGCACTGCCGCAGCGACCGTCGTACTTCAGCCCATACGGGAATCATGTCCGTACGTCGGTGGACGATGCAGTAGAACAAGACATCATTGCCGGACGTATTGAATCGGCTTCAGAAATCTCCGATGAAGATGTATCCGTAGGCCTGCTCGGTGCCTATGCAGGCACAGGGTCGCACGTGGTGTACATCGGAGGTCGCGCCGATCAGGTACTCCGCAATATGCAGAATCTCGGATTCATCAAGGAGGCCGAACGCCTCGCGGCGCTGGAGGAGCTGGAGACCATGGTGTTCCAGCCAGCGCGGGAAAATATTCGTGCTCCGCATTTCGTGCTCCATATTCGTGACGAAGTGCAATCCTTGTTTCAAGGCAAGACAGAGGAGGGTCTCTTCGAGCAGGGGGGATTGCACATTCGTACGACGCTCGATTGGGAACTGCAGCAAATCGCCGAAAAGGTTGTTGCCGATCATCGCCAGGACGTGAAGGACCGTTTTGGAGCGGACAATATTGCTCTCGTTGCCGTTGATCCCGTGACCAATGAGGTTCTCGCCTACGTCGGTAACATGGACTACGAAGACACCGAGTACGGCGGAAAAATCGATATGGTGACGGTTCCGCGCCAACCGGGCTCCTCCTTCAAGCCCTTCATCTATGCAGCAGCGTTCAAAAATGGTCACGGACCTGCAACAGTCCTCTGGGATGTTCCCACCAAAATCGGCGATGATGAGCCACAGAACTTCGACGGTCGTTTCTGGGGTCCGGTGACGATCCGCAAGGCGCTCGGAGGCTCGCGGAATCTTCCCGCCGTCAAGGCGTACTTCCTCGCCGGTGAAGAGGACCAGATCCTCGCGCTCGTCAGCGCCATGGGCGCCCCGACACCGCTTGAGCGTAAGCGTACATTGCAAACAGAGAGATCCGAGGGATTCGATTACGGTTGGCCGCTTGCTCTCGGAGCGGGGGAGACTCCCCTCATCGAGATGGTTTCCGCGTATGGAACTTTTGCCAGGGGAGGCAAAGCCCTTCCGGTCACCGATCTTCTCCTTGTCACGGACAACAAAGGTAATCTTCTCTACGAAAAGCCCGAAGAAGAACCCAAAGAAGCACTCGATGAGCGTATTGCGTATCAGATCACGTCGGTTCTCAGTGATGAGTCGGCACGACCGCATGAATACTGGAGGACGCAACTCAGTATTCCGGGGTACCAGACAGCTGCGAAGACCGGCACGAGTAACAAGTGTCTGGAGTGGAGTTCCGAAGTGAAAACGGACCGCTTCTGCAAGCTCCGTAAACCGGACAATGCCTGGGTGGTCGGCTACACGCCGAACCTTGTTGCCGGCGTCTGGGCCGGCAATGCAGATTCTTCGGCGATGTTCGACAAAGGTGACGGACTCAATACATCCAGTCCTCTCTGGAAGGACTTCATGGTCGCCGCTCACCGGAAACTGCAGAATCCCAAAATGGAATTTACCATTCCCGCAGGCATCATCCGTCCCCAGATTTCCACGTTGTCGGGTCAGCTGCCGACGGCGTGTACGCCCGTTGCATACCGCAAGGCAGACGTATTCTTTGCCGATGCCCCGCCCACGCAGTCGGATCCCGCATGCGCACAGCTCACCGTAGACCGCGTAACCGGACTTTTGGCATCAGACGCCTGTCCTCGCGATGCTCTTTCATCCGGAAGCTTCCTTGTGCCGATTGTAGAGCTCTCTGACCGTTTCCCGGAGTGGAAGACGGCTGTAGACGGATGGATGGAGAAGCAGATGGTGCTCTGGAATGCCGCGCCAGACCACAGTGGATCGCTTCTCCCGCTGCCGCTTGCACCAACGAAAGCATGCGATCCGTCACTGACCCCAGGTCGTATGGAAAAGCCTACGGTGGAAATTCTTTCTCCGGATGACGGGGGCACGGCCACCTATCCCGCATTCCATCCTTCCATCCGTTTCTCCGCCGGATCCTCCGTTCAGGAAGTGCGATACAGCGTCGACGGATATTCGCTTGCGACGGTCACAACAGAGCCGTTCACGCAACCGATCCGCGTACCGAGAAGCATTGCCGAAACAGGAGGGCATGAGTTCTCTGTCACACTCATTGATCAATACTTTAACTCCGCGACCGACAGTGTGCGTTTCACTTTTCAGGATGATGAACGTCCTCCACAGGTTCGGTTCATTCTTCCGACGGGAGACGTCACGCGTCAGCGCGGTTCGGAGCTCCGGATGCGCGCGGAGGCAGTCGACAGGGAAAGCGGCATCAAATACGTCCAGTTCTATCTGGATGACACGCTGCTTTCGACGAAGCCCGTGGAGCCGTTTGAGCTGACGTACACACTGAAAGAATCCGCCGGCATGCATACGCTGGAAGTGCGTGCTGTGGATGTATCGGGCAATACCGCAAGCGAAAGCGTGGTGCTGACGATTGAGTAGGTTTGGATCTGCCCTGACAACCTCTTATCTCGTGATACGGACAGAGCGCTTCGATGTTCCATGTCGTTAGCCCCCTGACAACCTCTTATCTCGTGATACGGACAGAGTGCTTCGATGTTCCATGTCGTTAGCCCCCGAATTAATTCGGGGGCTAACATATGCGATATTTCGAGCATTGATTTGCTCATTATCCCAGCTTTCCCGCCACCACCTCATCGATATCCGCATTGGTATGCACCTCGGAGACGTCATCCTCTTCCTCCAGCAGCTCGATGATGTGCAGCAGTTTGCGTGCAGTTTCGGTGTCATTGATCCTGGCCTTCTGCGTGGGCACGTACTGCAATCCTGCGCTGAGGATTTCATAGCCTTTACCTTTCAAAAAATCACGGACGCGTGTCCACTCGGTCATATCCGTGGTAACGGTCAGAATATCGCCGTCTTCGGCGATGTCCTCTGCACCGAAATCGATCAGCTCAAGTTCCATGTCGTTAGCCCCCGAATTAATTCGGGGGCTAACTTCTTTTTTGCCGCTACCCTTGGCTGTGACGACGCCTTTCCGCGCGAACATCCACATTACCGATGCGGATTCTGCAAGGTTCCCCCCGTTCTTACTCAGGATGATCTTTATATTCGTGAGCGTCCTATTTCTATTGTCCGTCAGGCACTCGATGATGATCGCAGAATTGCCGGGACCGTATCCTGCATAGAGTTCCTCCGTCATCATATCGCCCTTCAGTTCCCCCGTACCCTTCTTGATGGCACGTTCGATGTTGGCATTCGGCACACTATCCATTTTGGCATTCTCAATCGCCGTCGCGAGTCTCGCATTCGTATCCGGGTCGCCGCTGCCGCCCACGCGTGCCGCAATTTCGATGAGCTTGCTGTGACGCGTGAAAATTTTGCCGCGCTTCGCATCCTGCGCGCCTTTCCGAATGCGGATATTGGCCCATTTGCTGTGTCCTGACATTGTTGAGGCGAACGATGATCAGAGTATACCGAAAAATTGTTTGCGGGTTTTTGGTTTATGGTTTTTTGTCATCCAAAAACCATACATGAAACACCATTCACATTATTTCCTGTACGCCATCATCCCCATGAATCGTGCTCGTTCCACGGCGGTGCGAAGCATTTTCTGGTGCTTGAGGCACACGCCGCTGTAGTAGCGCTTGAAGATGTTACCGAAGTAATCGATGTACGGCTTCATCGTCGGGTAGTCCTTATAGTCAATGTAAGCGACTTCCTTTTCGCAGAAAGCGCATTTCTTTTTTCGGGGGTCACCGCGCCGTTCGTTTTTCTGATTGGGCTTCATAGGAATAGGGTTACAGGTTCAGCGTATCCTCGGAAATAAGCTTCTCCAATTCCTCGGAGAGTTTCTTCTTGTCTGTCGGCTGTGCAGCCGGCTTCTCTTCTTGCTTCTTCACTTCCGTGCGCTTCACCGTGCGTTTTGCGCGGTCGGCTACTTTCTTTGCCAGTGCCTCCTCTTTCTCGCGTACCTTGCGTTCCTCCTGCTTCTCTCGTTCCTTCAACCACATTTCGAACTTCTCCGAGTACTTCACCACTTCGTATCCCTTCGGTGGCTTCACGATCATGTGGCGCAACACCTTCGGCGTGATGCTGAGGGCTGTCTCCACGGAACGAACCTTGGAGGGGTCCACTTCGTAGTGGTACACGATGAAGTTGCCCTCGGTGTGTCCGCCGATGGTGTAGGCGAGACCCCGCTTTCCCCATGAGTCTTTGGCGACCTGCTTTCCGCCGACTTCCTCGATGATACTCTCAATTTCCTTAATCAAATCGCTCTCCTCCTTCTGGGTGAGGTCGCTGGGGTAGAGGATGCAGAATTCGTAGATGCGTCCTTCTTCGGTGACTGGCGTGAGCGTAGGCATTGCTGTTCGTGGGTAAAACCCGACCCGCCTTGGCGGATGGGGGAAATCAGCTACGGGACTCTAGGGGAGGCGGGGAGGGGGGGTCAAGGAATTATGTCGCATTTATACTCACCAGCTCTCGTATGGAGGGCCCACCTTCGCACTGGATGGCTTGCCAACCGTAGCAATGCGGTTTCGTGCACGCAAAAATCACACTGACCTTCAGTGCTACGGTGGGCAGACTACGCGTTGCGTTCAAGTCGCCCACCTACGCGCGAGATGGCTTGCCAACCGAAGCAGCAGGGCTATGGTGAACCGCCAGCCTGCGCTCGCCTCCGGGCGAGCTTCGGCCGGCAACCTGCTGCGCAGGTTGGAGCCGTCGATGGGGACCTGCCTGCCGGCAGGCAGGTTGAACCCATGACCCCGTCCTTACCATGGACGTGCCGCTGCGCGGCAGAGTTTTTTTATGTGTGCGTCTCACGTTGTTCGACGCACCACTGAGCTACAACGGCAAATGGAGCCCTGAAAGGACTGCGTCTCAAGCCACTCACGCTTCGCTCACGCTCGCGTTCGAGAGCTTTCGACTGGAGCCGTCGATGGGGATTGAACCCATGACCCCGTCCTTACCATGGACGTGCTCTACCACTGAGCTACGACGGCGTATGCGCACGCGAGTCTACATTATTGGTCTGCAAGTTCCACGGTGTCGATCCAGGATTGCGGGGTTTTTCCGGCATGTTTTCGCAATGCGTTCTTGAGTGTGTGCAGCCCCAGGAGCGCGCACTTGAAGCGCCGCGGACCGACGGGTACGCCGAGTAGTGCATACATGTCGTTCTTTGTCATCCGTTCGATGTCGTTCGAAGTCTTGCCAACCAACTCTTCAGCGAGGATCGACATTCCCGCTTGTGAGATTGCACAGCCGCTCCCTTCCCATGTGACATCGGTCATAACGCCATTTGTTATTGTGAATGCGATTGTGAGTTCGTCCCCGCAACTCGGATTCTGCTCTGCGTGAGTGACATGCCAGTCCGTAGGTACGATCGTTCCCTTTCCTCTGGGGTTCCGGTAATGCTCGAGAATGTTCTCTGCGTAGAGGTCCATATCTGCTAAAAGTATGTGCCCTATGGAGGAAATTCCACAACAGAAAGCGGCTGAGAATACCGGCGAAGCGGACTCGACGGTCACAAAACTGATGGAGATGGTTTCGGTGTTACGCGCAAGTATTGAGGAGCAGAGGAAAAAAATCGGTGTTCCAACAGTCGATCATATTTCCGCTGCGCAAGTGTTAGTGGAATCTTTTGACAGACAGTATTCCAGGGGCATTCCTGAATTTCAGATGCGACGTTCGGAAATTGTGCAAGTGGTGCGGGAACTTCTGCATATCTGCCTCAGACAGGAGATCCGTCTAAGCGAGGGTTTTCAGCGCTTCATCGATGGCCCTCACCAGTAGTGTGACTTCGTCCTCTGTATTGTAGATACCCACAGAGACTCGCGTACTTGCGGGGATGTTCAGGTGATCATGTAGGGGCTGGCAGCAGTGGTGACCGGCGCGCAGACAGATGCCGCGATTGCCGAGGACATCCGTCAGGTCATGCGGATGCGAGCCACGGATAATGAAACTGATGCAGCCTGAGAGCAATGCGCCTGCCTGCGGTACCTTGTCGCGAGCGAAGTTCGGCAGAAATTTGAGATCGGGGATATCGGCAAGTGCTGTGACAGCAGCACGGATCAATTTCGTCTCGTGCGCTTCGATGTCCTTCCATGGATACTGCGATATCCAATCTATCGTGGCGGCGAGCCCGACAGCTTGTGCAAGGGGTGGCGTACCTGCCTCGAATTTCTGCGGGATATCCGCAGCCGTGAATCCGGTTTTCGTCACATTCCCGATCATTCCTCCGCCACCGAGAAACGGTGGCATCGCTTCCAGGAGTTTGCGTTTCCCGTACAGAACGCCGATCCCGGTCGGTCCATAGAGTTTGTGTCCGGAGAATACCAGAAAGTCACAGTCGAGATCCGCAACATCTACCGGATGATGGGCGATGAGTTGTGTAGCATCAACCGTCACGAGCGCACCCGATGCGTGCGCTGTTTTGATTATGTCTTTGAGCGGGGGCCGGACCCCAAGAACGTTGCTCTGTCCGGTGATGCACACCATCTTGGTTTTTCCTGCTTTCAAAAGTTCTTCAAGCTCTTCCATGCGCGGCATTCCGGTCTCGTCGATGCCAACCCATGCGATCTCTATCCCGATGTCCTCTTTATGTTGCAGCCACGGCACAATCGCACTGTGATGTTCGAGCAGTGTGAGTGCGACAACGTCTCCTTTTTTGACATTCTGCTTTCCCCAGCTCTTCGCGACGATGTTCAGGGACTCCGTTGCGTTACGCGTGAAGATAATTTCATGTGTTGCCGCTCCGATGAATTCTGCGACAGTCTTCCGCGCACTTTCGAACTTTTCCGTCGCGCGTTCGGCCAGAACATGCATACCCCTATGCGGATTTCCGCGGTCATGCCTCTCACATTCGCTCATCGCTTCGAGCACGGCCATCGGCACCTGTGCGGTTGCGGCGGAATCCAGATACACGAGCGGGTGCCCGTTGATCTGCTGCTGTAGAGCGGGGAATTGCCGGCGAATTGCTGAAGTGTCGAGAGACATGGAGATTGTGATGGTACACCAAAGCAGTTGCACTTTCTTTTCAGCAGTGAAAAGAAAGGGCATTCCATCAATGAGAAGCGAGCGCTGTATTCAAGAGCAGCGTTATTCTTCTATGGAAACTTCATTCACAGTAAACCGCGTATCCTGTACCCTTTCTCCGATGGAACGAAAAATGATTCAGATCCTCTCAGCGTCGCTGTTTATTGTGATGCTCCTCTGGGGTGGCTATACGCTTCTCTACTACCTCGGCGTGCCGGTTCACGGGGCGGTACTCCTGCCGGATGACGTGCATAAGTCCCTTGAAGGCATCTGTGCCGGCGACGATGTCGTGTGCAGAGGTGCATTCGCACTCTTTGGTGTCCTGTGGCACTCACTTACACGTGTGCCGTTTGTGATCTGGTATGCGGTGACGTGTATTGTGCTGTATGCGCTTGTTCTTGCATGGCGATACGTTCGAACGCTGCGTTGGAATGCGGAGATTGTCCTGAAGCCTTGGCATGTGCTTGCGTTGTGCTTCGCATCGATGTGGTTGCTTTTCACCTGCCTGAGTCTCTCGAACAACGGTGACCTGCCCTTCAATCATTTGATAGAACCGCTGCCGGATGTCTATAAGAACGCCGGACCGCAGGCGATCGTTGCCCTCCGGGAAAATTACGATGCGCTCAAGGAGCGGGGATGTCTGAAGCCGATCGGCACCTTCGGTGCAGCGGAAGCGAGTGAAATCACATTCTTTTGTTTCCAGACATCGTTCTTCACGCGCGTTGTTCCTCCGCTCATCTTCACCCTGCTTTTTCTGTGTGAACTTTTGGTGCTGGGCCGATTCCTCTTACGGAAGGCACTGCGCATCAGTACAGATAGCTTGCTGGAAGAAGCGGTTCTTTCGTTGGGTGTCGGTGCCTGTACGATGGTAGCGGCGTTATGGGTTCTTGCAGTTGCGCATGTCTTTATCATGCCTGTCGGTTGGGCGTTGGCGCTCTTGCTCCCGTTGGTGTTGTTTTGGGATGCACGGTATTGGTTGGATCGATTTCTGCATGCGGAGTGGAGAGTACATGTGCCGTGGTGGAGTCCGGTGCTGCTGCTTTCATGGTTTCTGCTCAGCTATCTTGCGTTCAATTTCATCAATATTGTTCGCCCCTTCCCGATCGGATGGGATGACCTTGGAAGTTACCTGAACAGGCCGCGACAACTCGTCAGCTACGGGCATTTCATTTTCTCGATGTCCGCGTTCCAGTGGGAGTACCTGACGGCTCTCGGATTCCTGCTCTTCGGGTTCGAAAGCACTTTCGGCGCCACAGCATCGCTTGCCATCAACTGGACGCAGGGCCTTCTGGCGGTGCTGATCATCATGATGTTCGTCCGGACATATCTCGGTAAAGGCAGGGGACTTCTCTCGGCAACTCTCTACTACACACTCCCGCTCGTCGGACATTTTTCGTTCGCCGATATGAAGATCGACAATGCGGTCTTCAGTATGGGTGCACTCGCGACGTTCATGCTCCTGAGAGGAACTATCCGTGACGATGAGCAGTCATCGTCTACGGAAGCATGGCGTCACATTCTGCTTGCAGGCGTTTTCGTAGGCTTTGCATTCGCCATGAAGGTGACGGCGATCATGGTGCTGATGGCTCTTGGAGCAGCTCTTGCCGGTATCGTTCTTCACCCTCTCGGCTTCGTTGCCGGTGTCATCGGAGCGTGTGCTGTCCTCATCGAGCAGGGTGCGTTGAACCTGGCGGGACTTCTGGAGCGCGTCGGCTACGATCCACATTTGATTGCCCCACAAACGGTTGCAATGGTATTCATCCTGATTGGCCTGGTGCCGCTTGCGGCAGCAGCGTATATGGGCAGGGCACGGTTGAGGAATTTCGTCATTCTCACCGCCATCTTCATTGGCGGGTTTGTTGCAGCGGTTCTGCCGTGGATGCAGTACAACAATATTGTGAGCGGTAGCATTGTGCCGAAGATCGCATTGGGCGCCCCGAACACTATCGGACCCATTCTGGATATGTTTGGTAACATAGATGATGCGACGTATTCACTGTCTCCGGAACTCAAGGTCGACCAGAAAGATCCAACATGTAAACCTTCTGGGGCAAGGGAAGAACTGGGGCGGTACTGGGGAACACGCACTGGCTGGGGACACTACATCACCCTGCCGTTCCGCAGTGTGATGAATCTCGACAGTGCGGGGTACTACGTCACCACGATTCCGGCGCTCCTTCTGTTTCCGCTCCTGCTTCTCCTGCCGTACTTTTGGCGTCGTGAAGGAAGGTGGCTCCGTTGGGTTTGGCTGACGACAGCGTTTCTCATTGTAGAGTGGATGTTCCTTGCGAACGGCATTCTCTGGTACGGCATCGGGATGTTCCTGGGTCTGGTGATCTGTCTGGAGGCGCTGCTTGCACGTGCGCCGGATACGCTGAATCGCTCTGTGGCCGGTTTGCTGATTACCTGTTCACTTCTGTTTTCTCTCGGACAACGTTTGTGGCAGTACGAGTCACAGAGGAATTTATTTGAGTACCCGCTCGGCAAGGTCTCAGCGAAGGCTATCCGTGAACGGACGATTCCGTTCTACGATGACATCACAGAAGTCGTTCTTGACCGCGCACGGAAGATTCCCGACAGACCCCTTCTCTTCCGCGTGGGAACGTTCATGCCGTACTTCGTACCAAGGAATCTCGAAGTCATCGGCATTAGTGATCACCAGCTTGATTTCTTCAATTGTCTCTACCAGGGCCGCGATCCAGAGGTGATGGTTGCCCGTCTCAAAGCACTCGGTTTCAACAGCATCGTCTTCGATACGAATGCGGCGACCATCGAGCGTGACCAGAACGGTTCCCTTCACCAGAAAGTGCAGATGTTCGCTGATTTTATCAATAACCCGAAAGCAGGTCTGCAGGTGGTTATCAACGATCCGACTGCGGGAGTAGCGTTCATTCTGATTCCGTAAGACCGATGCGCACCATCGCAGTCATTCCGGCCTACAACGAAGCATCGCGTGTTGCGCGCGTGGTCGCAGACGCAGCGAAGTTTGTCGATAGGGTGATCGTGGTGGATGACGGATCTTCCGATGCAACCGGTGACATCGCGGAGAAAGCCGGTGCACTGGTACTCCGTCATGTGGAGAACTGCGGTGCGGGAGCGGCAACGATGACAGGAATTGCCGGTGCACGTCTCCTTGGAGCAGATACCGTTGTGACGCTGGATGCCGACGAACAGCACAGTCCCGATGATATTCCCGCACTATTGGAGCGCATTACCAGAGAAGGATTCGATGTGGCATTTGCGAATCGCTTCGGTCGGAGGAACAGGATTCCCGGCATCCGGAGGTTCTTCAATGCCGTGGGCAATATCATCACGTTCATTGCCACCGGGAAATGGGTGAGTGACAGCCAGTGCGGGTTCAAGGCGTTCGGGCCGCGAGCGGTCGCCGAAATCGATCTCAAAATGAGCGGCTATGAGTTCTGTACCGAGATCGTCCGCGAATGCGCACAGCACGGATGGAAGACGGCGGATGTTCCCGCTAAGGTCCTCTATTCCGAATATACCCTCGCGAAAGGGCAATCCTTCGCGAATGGAGTGCGCACAGCTCTCCGGATTCTGCTTCGTTCCTTTATGCGCTAACATACCGTCCTGTCATGACATTCACTGCGTACCAAATCATCACGCCGCTCATCGCCTTCCTCGCGATTACGTATGCGTGGAATCTTGTCTTCCGTCACAAGAAGACCGTATGGGAAGGGGCGCTCTGGACGGTGTTCTGGGGTGCCGTCGGTGCTATTGCCATTTTCCCCGCTGCGATTGATTACCTGAAAGTAGTCACCGGTATCCAGAAACGGGAGAACGCAGTGATGGTCACTTTCCTCGGTGTCCTCTCCTTCATTGTCTTCTATCTCATCATGCGCGTGGAGGAGTTGGAGCAGCGCCAGACCCGCCTGGTGCGGAAAATTGCACTCAGGGATGCCGAAGGAACGGATGGAAAGAAAGGCAGGGAATAGGGCTGAATGGGTGTAAAAGCCATCATTCTTCCTTCATACTACTTGCTGATGAAGAGCATTGTATTGCTATCACCGTATTGGAAAGAAAAACATCGTTGGATGGCCAGCTCTCCCAAACTCGCCGAACTCTGGCAGAGGCTGGGGTACCGCGTGATTGCGGTGTGCATGGGTTCGGAGAGCAAAGTCGATCGTGTCAGTGACACACTGACCATTCACTACCGCAAAGACTTGTTTCTGAAAGATCCGTGGAACTACGGCATTGCATTTGGATTTGCCGGATATGTGCGCCGTCTCATCCGGAAGGAAAAACCCGATGTTATCGTGGCCAATAAACTTCTGTTCTGGAGTTCGCTTTGCGTCATCCCGCTCACATTCACTGGTCATAGAGTCCTCGTCCTCACAGATGCACTGGTTGGTATGACCTGGTGGCCGCGCGGAAAGATTCCGCAGCTGTGTGCAGCCATCTACGCATGGACGTTCGGGTGGCTGATTCTCCTCTGCGCAGACCGTGTCGTCACATTCCATCCGCAGCCGGAGGGGTTGCTGCGAAGGCTCGGTATAGCTAAAAAAACACAGGTAATTCCGACAGGAATTGATGCGGGAGCGTGGGGTGTAGGGGGTAGGGGGTTGGGCAATACAGTGAATGTGACGTATGTCGGTCGTTTGGAATCCATAAAAGGTGTCGATGATTTTCTGGCGGCCGTGGTGCCGATGAAAAAATATTGCCCTTCACTCTCGGTGCAGGTCATCGGTTGGTTTGAACCCGGACATCCTCTGGTCACTGAATACGCTCCGGAGGTGAACTTCACCGGTCTGCGCGATGACATTCCGAAGATTCTTGCGGAGTGTGACATCTTCGTTCTGCCTAGTCACAGCGAAGGGCTCAGCAATGCACTGATGGAGGCTATGGCGAGCGGGTGCGCATGCATTGCAACGGATGTCGGAGGCAACCGTTTCCTCATTCAGAACGGTGTTTCAGGGTTTCTCTATCCGGCGGGCGATCGTGCTGCACTCGCTGCGCATGTCCGTCGTCTCATCGAAGATCCGGTGAAGAGAAAAGCAATGGGGGAAGCTGCGCGCAAAAGGATAGAAGAGCAGTTTGATTGGGGTGTTGTAGGTAAGAAGTACGAAAAACTTTTCGCATGAAGAAAAAAGTTGTCATTCTTTCGGCGTTTCTCACACCGTTTCGTAGCGGTGCGGAGGCATGCGCGGAGGAAGTGCCGCTCATTCTCTCAGAGGAGTATGATTTTGTGATCATCACCTCCCGCATGCGCAGAAGTTTGCCGAAGCGGGACATGTTGCAGGGAAAAATTCCCGTCATCAGAGTGGGAATCGGCATCGCACGTGTCGATAAATGGTTGTATCCGTTTTTAGCTTCTCTGGAAGCCAGAAAACACAAGCCGGATATTGTTCATGCGATCCTGGAAACCTTTGCGGGTCTCGGATTATTGCTGTGTAAATTCACTGTGCCCTCAGCAAAAAGGATTCTTACATGCCAGACAACGAACAGAAGTTTCTTCAAAGGCACCATCGTCCGGTCGGCGGAAACAGTTACTGCGATCAGTAACCATCTTGCTGACATCGTCAGGAAACTTGGAAGAGGCGATGTCGTGATCATTCCGAACGGTATTCACGTGAAGCAATTTGCAGAGGCGACGCGAACGTATACGAAGGTTCCGGGGAGAATCCTCTCTGTCGGGCGTTTGGAGAAGATGAAAGGCGTCGACCTCTTACTCAAGGCATTTGCGAAGCTCAATGACTCTTCCGCGACACTACGCATTGTCGGTAACGGCACGCAGCGTGCAGTGCTGACGGCACTGGCGAAGGAACTTGGCATTCACGATCGCACGACGTTTGTCGGCCACGTTCCGCCTGCAGATCTCTACAGAGAATATGCCGAGGCAGATGTCTTTTGCGGCTTTTCTCGTAGTGAAGCACTGGGGAATGTATTCATTGAAGCCATGGCAGCAGAGTGTGTTGTGTTAGCTTCGGATATTGGAGGAATCAAAGAGATTGTTCCTCAAGAGAGCAGAATCACATTGGATTCATCGCCGGAGATTGTTGCCAGCAGACTCCAGGAATGTTTTATGAAGGACGAATCCGCTCGGTCAACAATCCGTCAATCCATGATGCACAATTTCAATTGGTCAGTGATAGCACCGCAGTACGCAGCGCTTTATGACCGTCTCCTCTCCCGCACCAGCGCCGCCGCCTGAAACAAACTCTCAAACGTTCCCGCATCGATCCATTCGTCTTTGAGAATCGTCGCCGTCAGTTCCCCTTTTTCCATGTACCAGTGCGAGACGTCGGTGATTTCATACTCCCCGCGCGAGGAAGGCATCAGGTTCCGGATCACATCGAAGCAGCGATGGTCGTACACATAGCAACCCGTCACCGCGAGATCACCTTTTGGCTTCGTCGGTTTTTCTTCGATCGATGTAATCGTATTGCCCTGCACGACCGCGACGCCAAAGCGTTCAGGGTCGGTGACGTGTTTCAGAAACACATGCGCTCCGCCTTTGAATCCGGAAATTTCCTTCGAAAGATCATCGAAGTAGACATTGTCCCCGAGAATTGCGCAGACATCGTCGCCATCGACAAATTCCTCCGCGAGACCGAGTGCCTGTGCTATCCCTCCTGCCTTCTCCTGTACTTTGAAGGAAAAGGTACATCCGAAGCGCTCACCGGAACCGAGAAACTGCGCCACCTGATCGATGTGTTCCGTTCCGGAGATCACGGCGATATCCGTAATGCCCGCATCAAGCAGGGTTTGAAGAGGGTAGAGGAGCAGTGGTTTGTCGTAGACCGGAAGAAGCGATTTGTTCGTAATTTCCGTCAGGGGCCGTAGCCTGCTTCCCGTGCCGCCGCAGATGAGGATGCCTTTCATGAGCTTCTAGCTTATAGCTTCCCGCTTTTGGACGAAACCGAATGCTCATGGAATTACTACAAGCTGAAAGCTGAAAGCGATAAGCTGGGCAGGCATGAATCTTCTCATCACTGGTGGGGCAGGCTTTATCGGGTCGCACTTCACACTGCGGCACTGCAAGGCGAATCCGCGAGATACCGTCGTCGTCCTCGACAAGCTCACGTACGCAGCGGACAAGACTCTCCTCGACCCTGTCGCTGGAATGATGACCTTCGTAGAGGGGGATATCGCTGATCAGGCTCTGGTCGGCAGGATCGTCGAGGATTTCAAGATCGATACGATCATTAACTTTGCTGCGGAGTCGCACGTCGATAACTCCATTAACGATGCCACACCCTTTCTACACACAAATGTCATCGGCACGCAGGCACTTCTCGAAGTGGTGAAGACGCACCCGAAGGTCAGGCTTCTCCATATCTCTACAGATGAAGTGTTCGGAGATATCGATGATGCAATGGCACCATGCAAATCCGGTGATGCGCTCTTCCCGAGCTCTCCGTACGCAGCGAGCAAAGCTGCCGCGGAAATGCTCGTGATGGCCGCTATGCGTACGTTCCGGATCCACGCCTGCATTACCCGCTGTACCAATAACTACGGGCCGCATCAGGCTGCGGAGAAGTTCATTCCTACGGTTATCCGTCACGCGCTGAAAGACGAGAAGATACCCGTGTACGGCGATGGCAGGAACAAACGCGACTGGCTCTACGTGACGGATCACTGTGACGCACTGGAGACGATCATCGCGACGCCGTGGGCGTTCTGGGATCCGAAGGTTCCTTCCACCAATCCGCGTCATGAGCCGGGATCCGGTCACATCTTCCATGTCTCGGCGAACGAGGAGCAGGAGAACATCGCCGTTGCGAAAATGATTCTGGATATTCTGGGCAAGCCGCACAGCCTCCTTTCCTATGTCGAAGACCGGTTGGGCCATGACTGGCGGTATGCGCTGGATTCGGAGAACACGCGCAAGCTTGGCTGGAAGCCAAAAGTTTCTTTTGAAGAGGGATTGAAGCAGACGGTGGAGTGGTATCGTGCCAAGCGCGTATGAAGATTGTTCTCGCTACCGGCATCTACCCTCCCGCCATCGGCGGTCCAGCAACGTATGTCGAAAACCTTGCGCGCGAATTGCATGCAGCCGGGCATGAGGTGACAGTGGTGACGTATGGCAATAGGGGGTTGGGGGTTGGGGGTAGGGAGCGGAATGTTGTCTCTGTGCCGTTGGGTTTTCCCATTCTTCGTTGGTTTGCTTACGCAAGGGTACTACGCAGAGAAGCCTGCAACGCGGACATCGTCTATGCATTTTCTTCGGTGAGCTGCGGGATTCCGCTCTGGCTCTCCGGCGTGAGGAAGCCGAAGAGAGTACTACGTCTCGGAGGAGATTTTCTGTGGGAGAGGTACACGGAAAGAGGAGGGCAGAAGAGTTTGAGGGAGTGGTATGGAGCGAGAGGTTGGTTGTTAGTTATTAGTTATTGGTTATTGCGGCAATACGATCACATCGTGTTTTCCACGGAGTTTCAGAAACAAATTTACGAAGAGCATTACAGAATATTGCCAAAACATTCGGTCATCGAGAATGCAATGGAGCCGATAAGCCAGCAGCAATACACCAGAAACCAAAAACCATATACGCCGTTTCGCTTGCTCTTCATGGGTCGTTTTGTGGGCTTCAAAAACCTCTTCGCGCTCATCGGAGCGATGACGGAATTGCAGGATTGCGTGCTGACGCTCGTTGGCGAGGGCCCTCTCGATGACGCATTGCGCGATCATGCCGAAGAACTGAATTTACATCACAAAGTTCGGTTCGTCGGGCCCGTGCACGGCGAGGAGAAGCGGCAGATTTTCGCCAGGCATGATCTCCTGGTATTGCCGTCGCTCACGGAAATCAGCCCGAATACAGCGCTGGAAGCCGCGGCATCGGGATTACCCGTTCTGCTGACGGAGGAACACGGGTTGAGCGAGCAGTTATTGAGCGCAATCGATGTCGCACCTCTGCAGACTCCGTCGCAGATTGCGGTTGCCGTTCGTGATGTGCGTGAAGCATGTGCCGGCATGCATCATCCGGGATATGCAGAAAGACCATGGAATACCGTCATGAAAGAGCATTTGAATTTATTCGCTACGCTGGGTGATTTTTCCCCAAAGCATGCGTAGAATGGGCGGGACATATGAAACTTTTGATGATTTCAGGGGACAGATCGATTTTCCAGGGCCGCATGGGCGCTTTCTGGTACACACTGCAGGAGCTTCGCAAGCACTGGGATCGCATTGATGTCATCTGTCCTCACGTATCTGAATCATCAGTCACAATGTCGGAGTCCGGTCATCGATTCAATGCTCCCGGGGAAAAAGTGGGTGGTGAAGTGTTCTTCCATCCGTCTCCGTATTCACTGTACTTCCAGTCTTCCTGGATTTACGAACGTGGCAGGGCACTGATCGCACAGGAAAAGCATGATGTGATGACCGTTCACGAGTATCCGCCCTTCTACAACGGCAGAGGCGCGAAGCGTCTCAGCAGGAAAACCGGCGTGCCCTATGCCATCGAAGTCCATCACATTGTTGGGCTGCCTCATGCCTCCGGTGTGACCGAAGTATTCGGAAGATTATTGAGCTGGCTTGTTCTTCCAGGAGAAGCCCGTGGTGCGGGAGGCGTTCGCGTGGTGAATCATGCAGTGGAGGCAAAGTTGGCATCCTGGGGGATTCCAAAAAATAAGATTGCCGTTCTGTCTTCGTTCTATCTCGATCGAGAACTTCTGACATTGCAGTGTAAACCGCCTGTTGCCTATGACGTGGCGTTCTGTGGGCGACTGGTCAGCAACAAGGGGCTTTCGGAAGTTCTGGATGCGCTGGCGCTTGTGAAGAATGCACGCATGATCGTCATCGGCGACGGACCGCTGCGTGGAGCGATGGAGGCGAAAGTCAAACAGCTCCAACTCGGGAACCGCGTGACGTTCGTCGGTTGGCTGCCTTCGCAGGAGGCGGTCAGCGGTGCCATGCAGTCGGCGCGCATGTTCGTCATGTGCAGCAAGAGTGAAGGGGGCCCCCGTGTTGCACTGGAGGCCATGGCCTGCGGTCTGCCGGTCATCGTCACCCGTGTGGGTGTTATGCCTGAAGTCATCAGAGACGGTGTGAATGGCATCTTCACAACCGGAAAACCCAAGGATCTCGCCGCGAAAATCAGCGGTCTCATGGGCAACGAGGCGAAGCGCGTCGCTATGGGGAATGAGGCATCCAGAATACTCAATCAATTTGAGCGCCAAACGCTGATCAAATCCTACGCGGATTTCCTTAAGAAACTCGCCCGATGAAACTCCTCATCGTCACGCAGAAGGTGGACAACCAGGATCCCATTCTTGGATTTTTCTGCGGATGGATCGCAGAATTTGCGCAATCAGTGCCTGTGACTGTCATAGCGCAGTCAGTCGGTCAGCACACTCTTCCGCCGTCGGTGAATGTCTTGAGTCTCGGCAAGGAATCCGGCGCGACAAAACTGCAACAGATAGCACGCTTCTGGAGTCGTATCTGGGCGGAACGGTTGCAGTATGATCGCGTGTTCGTACACATGACTCCGATTTGGGTGATCCTCGGTGCGCCGGTATGGGTGTTGCTCCGCAAGCGCGTACATCTGTGGTATGAGATCAAGCGGGGGAGTGTGAAGTTTGCCATTGCGAAGAGGTTCGCTTGCACAGTGTTCGCTGCAACGTCTCATGGGGTGCCCGGCCACGTCAGTAACCTTCGCGTTGTCGGTCATGGTATCGATACCGTTGTCTTTCATCCCGATGCTGCAAAACGTGATCCGAATCTGATTGTAGCTGTCGGCCGCATCACGCAGGTGAAGCGTTACGATGTGATTCTCGATGCATTTGCCGGACTTCCTTCATCGTGCCGCCTAAAGATCGCCGGTGACACCATTACGCACGCGGATCATGACGAATATGCGCGGTTGCTGAAGCGCATTGCTGCGCGATGGTTGACCGGACGCGTCGAAACCGGATGGGTCTCTCCTGATCGCATGCCGGAACTTCTGCAGCGCGCCACACTGATGCTTCACGCCTCGGAGGGGGGACTCGATAAAGTTGTATTGCAGTCCATGGCATGCGGTTGCCCGGTTGTGTCCGTGAGTGAAGCCGCTCAATCCGTCCTGCCAGAGTCATGCCGCGCGACGGCTGACACTCTTGCTATGCAGGCTGCGAAGATTCTCGCGCTATCGGAGGCAGAGAGGCAGAAGTTGGAAAAAGAGCTTTGCTCCGTGGTCCTCCGCGATCATGATCTCAGACGTTGTATCGCAAGTATGATCGCGTACATGCAATGAATTCACCGAGACTCTCCATCGTTGTGCCCGTGTACAATGAAGAGCGAACGCTCCGGGAGATCATTGCACGTGTACTGAAGGCATGCGGGGAATTTTCTGAGGTGATCTTTGTTGATGATGGTTCGAGTGATGCTTCCCTCGGCATCTTGAAAGAGCTCGCACGGCCGCAGGATACAGTCCTTACGAAGCAGAACGGCGGTAAAGGTTCCGCGGTGCGCAAAGGATATGAAGTGACCAAAGGAAAGTACGTGATCGTGCAGGATGCTGATTTGGAGTACAGCCCCGAGGAGATCCCTGCGCTTCTTGCCTATGCCGAGCAGAACGGTGTGCAGGCGCTCTTCGGATCGCGGAGACTCAAGCGTCAGAAGCAGTTTGTACATATCGGGCACTTCATCGGCGGTACACTGCTGACGCACATCTGCAATTTGCTCTACGGCAGCCGTCTCACGGACCAGCCGACCTGCTACAAGATGGTGCGGGGTGACCTTCTGAAGACATTGCCGCTCCGGGAGAGCGATTTCCGGTTTGATCCGGAGCTGACAGTCATGCTTTTACGGCGCAGGGTGCACATTCACGAACAGCCGATCAGCTATCATCCCCGTTCCATGGAAGAAGGGAAGAAGATCAACTGGCGCGACTGGTTCAAATGGGTGTGGGTGTTTGTGACGCTGCGTTTTCAGCCTGTGTCC
Organism: Candidatus Peregrinibacteria bacterium; assembly: GCA_016866815.1. GTDB lineage: Bacteria > Patescibacteriota > Gracilibacteria > Peribacterales > Peribacteraceae > VGKZ01. The sequence goes on from VGKZ01000001.1 coordinate 25,308, forward strand.
GCGTTCTTTAAGCGCTAATCACAAGGTTCTCTGTACAGGTCGTTCTCGTGTTAAGATGACATAGACGATCTATGACGTTTTTGTCCTTCATTCAGACTCGGCGCGGCGCATGGTATTTCTTCATTGCGGTGTTTCTTGTTCTTGTGCTCCTTTGGCTCCCGGGAGTGAAATATCCGGTTCTGAGTGATACCGCGATCTACGCATTTCTCGGTGACAGTCTCTGGAAAGATTTACGTTATGAGCTTCTCGATGTGTCGTATTCCAAGCACTTGCCATTCCACGCATTTACTTCACATCCGCTCGTAGAGATCTTCGGATACACCATGGGCATGAAGCTTGCGACGCTCTTCGCGGGATTCGGCGTCCTCACTCTCACCTATATCGTATTGAGAAAGACCATGCCGAGAGGAGTCGCGGAGGGCGCAGTGCTTTTACTGCTCTTTCAACATGCATTTGTTCTCATGATCCAGCTGGGTTCTGCAGATTTGCTCTTCACGGCGCTCTTCCTTCTTGCGGTGTACGGATACGTTCGCGCAGATGAAGATGAACGATGGTATGCGGTTGCATTCATTGCAGCGGGATGCGCAACACTGACCCGTTATAACGGTGCGCCGCTCTTTATTCTCTTCCTCGGTCACACGTTCTTCCGTCGCCGGTCCGATTTCACTCTTCCGATCTACTGGGCAAGTGCGATTGCCGGTGGATTGATTTTTGGTTTGTGGTTGATACGGAATGCATATGTTTTCGGCAATCCACTCCATACCGATTACACGGGGGAATACGCCGATCACACACCGAATGTACTACAGCAGATTGTTTCCAACACACTCTATTACCTCCATCCGCTGCATAATTTCCTTCCGCTGTTTCTGACCACAGCTCTGTACGGTCTCTGGAAACATGCACGCGAACAGTGGTTCCTCATCGCGGCTATGCTTGCCGCATGGGTGATGACATCCTTCTGGTGGATGCAGGCGATGCGCTTTGCGTTTCCCGGCTTCCCCATTCTTGCCGGATTTGCCGTGTGGGGCTTCTTGGATCTCTGGAAGCGCATCGTCGCTTTCACAGCTCCAGGCTTCCGGCATTGGCTGCTCCCCACACTAATGACTGTGATCATCGCCATGCATGGCGGTGCTCTCTGTCTGTATGCCTACGGTGAATGCAATGCGGCATTCGACCGGTATGTCGGGGTGATTCCGAAGGATCTGGGGCTCACGCCGGAAGGGTTCTACGCATGGCATGAAGCCCGTCAGTACATGAGGAGCAATCTTCCTGACCGGGCAACGGTCTACGCGACAGATACATTTTCGGAAATCATCTGGCGCAAAGATCATGCGTTGCGTCCGGACATCCGGATTGTCAGCGACTACGTTTGCGGCAGTTACCGCTTCACGCAGCGGCCGGATGCGGGCGAAACCGTCCTCTTTACATCGATTGCCGAACCGAAAACATCGGTGGCGGTTGCAACGTGCGAATGATGACACATCGGACTTGAGAGTTCAGATGTGAGTGCGCATATCTCACAACGCCCTTTTCAGTTTCTCGCTCACTTCATCCACTTTCGAAAACGTGTTTCCGGTTCTCAGAAGCCGTTCTTTCATTGCACGGATTCTCAGTAACTCTTCGTGCGAAAGCATGGAGCGGAGTACGTATGGCGCGCCAGCGATTTTTTCATGCATTTCGAGAATATCACTCAATGCAAGGAGGCCTGCGAGGATCGTGAAGAGCGTCGTGCCCTGCCATGCCTTGTCAGGCGGTGACAGAAGGTAATCGCGGAGTTGTTCCGGTGTTGTGAAGTACCAGAGCAGCATCACAGCACTACTCATGCCGGAATATCCGATGACAGAGTTTTCCCTCTCGTCTGCCGGAACAATGGCGCAGCGATATCCTTTCTTCAGGAGGGTTTCGTTTGCCTTGTCGAAGGTATCGAAGCGTGTCAGTGGCTTTCCGATGAGCGATACGTGCGTATTCCCGTCACCCGGACGCAATGAGAGATGTTCTTTTTCCACAACGATTTTCCGATTGATGGCGAGGCAATAACTCGCACTCGGTTCATACTGTTTGCCGTCAATTTCAAAATGCCACCAGGAACGGGGGCGGAACGACAACGTTGCAGTATTGGGCTTTCCGAGTTCCTGCTTCACTCGGTCGATTGCAGACGGGCTGATGAGAAACATGTCATCGTCGCAGATCCAGCCAATGTCGCGGTGTGTTGCGATTGTGCGCAGGAATTCATCCGATTTCGTTGCGGCGTAGAGGTTCAGGAATTTCTGGACGCGTGCACCGGGAAAATCTTCCTTCTTCAGTTTTCCCGAGCAATCAAAGATGACAATATCCGCCGCATTCCCAAGGTTTTTCCGAGCAAGGTGATGCCATACCGTCATCATGGGCGGCATGATGTTCATGGTGAAGAGTGCGGGTTTGTCGGAGGGCGGCAACGGATTCCTTTTCAGATAGTGCAGCGCTGTTTCCAGTCCTGTTCGCGGAGCTGTCAGCAACGAAAACCGCCTGAAGACGTAGGGGATGAGTCCGTAGTAGGTCACCGGGGAATGATACGTTCGGGGTGCCTGTGGCACCAGCAAACGCGCATCGAAAACCGAATACTTCGTTATTTCCCATCTCTCGGCATCCAGTACACTGTCGGCATGTCCTATCGTTTTACCCTCGCTGTTGTTCTGTGGTGCGTTATCCTTGCCATTCTCATGGAAATGCCGCACCTCCTGCATGTATGGGACCCACGGTACCAAGGTGTCGTCATGCCCCACAATTCCGACGAGGCTGTGTACCTGGCGCGCGTGGAGGAGGCGTTGAACGGTCGGCCGGAACAATCCGCCGAAGCATTTGTAGGTCATCCGGGCCTCGTCGGTACGCAGTTTGCCCTGATCGAAATGGCTGAGGGCACGTTGTTTCGATGGACAGGCTTACGCGCCGCGGAGGTCTTTGTCATTTTGGATAGTGTCATACCGGTATTGGTATTTCTCAGTTTGCTCTTCTTTCTGCGGCTTGCAGGGTTCAGACGTTGGCATGCGTTTGCCGGTGCAGTTGTATTCTGCGTCATCGAACTCTACAGCCTGAACAGACCGGTGCATATGCGGGAGAGCTTCCTCCTCATGATGCTCGCGCTCATCGCAGTGACATGGGCGATGCGTTTGTTTGAGAGGAGAAGTCCGCACGTCTGGTGGAGCGTTGCAGCCGGCGCAGGACTTCTTGGTCTTCTCGTCGGCGTGTACTTCTGGAGTTTCTCGTTCGCATGGCTGTGGTGGGGCATATTCCTTCTCTTTGAATTCAGTGAGTGGGCATACGGGAACTATCACACACACAGACATCGTCCGTCCCGAATCATTCGCTGTTTGTGTGCAGCAGGTTCTGTGTTCTGGCATTTCCGTCCGAGAAAACCAAGCATGCAATTTGAACGTTGGCACATTCTCGCATTCATCGGTGTAGCAGGCGTACTGGCGGCACTTCCGTTTATCGCACAGCATCTGCAGATGTCGTTTCATCCCCTGTACGATCAAGGTGTATTTCGCAGCGGCATGCGCCCTTCGCGGCTGCCGGAGTCCTGGCCGTACAGCATTCTTTTCTGCGTGATGGCAGTGACGGCACTCGCGGCTTCACTGCGTGATCCGGAGGCAATGCGACCCTACCGGCCGGCGGTTGTCACGGTGATGACGGCGTTTCTCTTCATGAATCAACAGGTGGTGCACGGCGTCGTCTTCAATTTCGTCTCCCATTCGATTTTTTCCCTTTCTCTGGCAGCAGTCTGCAGCGTTCTGCTCGCTGTGACACTCCGAAAGAAATTGCTCATGGCCGGAGCAGTTGCCGCGTGCATCTATCTTGCAGCGATCGGGTATGACGGCCGATATGTGCTCGGTCAGTGGCAAGTCCGTGATTCCGATTTTGCTGACCAGCACCTGGCGGGATTGCTTCCTTTCCTCGATGCAATGCCGCGGTCCAGGATTTTGTCCGATCAGGATACTTCCTCATTCATCGCAGCGTTTTCCAAGCATGACATTGTCTTTTCCACGTATCTGAAAAACGTTCTGGTCACGCATGAAGAACTGACGAACAGGTTCTGCTTGCTCATGCTGCCCATTGCTCCGGACAAGCGCGCCATTCATGAGCGCCAACACCTGATTTTCCCCGATGCCAGTGCTGCGTTCGGTCCTGAAGTGCGTAAGGAAGAGGAACGTATCGTGGAGGAGCGTTGTCGTGCAGCCGACCTGGATGCCGCACGTATGCTGAAGACGTACGAAGTCGGGTTTGTCCTCTGGAATACTGCCGCCGAACCTACATGGGATTTGCGACGGTTGCAGGTTCCTCTGACGGAACTCGCCAGAGGGGATGGCTGGATTCTTTTCCGCATCATCGAATAATCATGTTGCGTGTTTTCACCACTGTGCTGCCCGATGTGCCCTATATCCCGTTGCTGTACCCGAATCTAGGCATACAACAGCGCGATTCCATCCTTTTTCTGAATAATGCGTTCGCCGGCATGAAGGATAAGATGGTGGAGATCGTGGACCGGGTGGAGGATGCCGATTGCGTTCTCCTCGCACACAACTGGCCTTCACTGAAAGGGCATCGTGGCTTTGTCCATGCCCAGGCGAAGCTCGCTGCGGATCATCGGAAGCACCTGATCGTGTTCTGGCACGGTGACAGCGATGCCCCCGTCGATATTCCCGGTGCCATCGTCTTTCGCACATCCCTCTATCGGTACTGTACGCGCGCCAATGAAATCGCCATGCCCGCCTATGGTGAAGATCTTCTCGGTTCAGATACGCTGACACTCCGGGAGAAGCATGCCGGTCCTCCCGTTGTTGGTTTTTGCGGATGGGCGAAGTACAAAAATACGAAAAACATGTTTGGGACATTGGCACTGAACAGTCTCGTCCGTTTCGGGTCTGTCATGGGTCCCGAAGGGATGCTTGCGCATCGAAAGGGTTTGAGTTTTCGCAGGGAAGCGATTGCGGTTCTCGGTACTAGTGATGCGGTGAAGTGTGCTTTCCTCCTCCGATCGAGTTATTCCGGTCACAGCAAGACCATTGGCATGGATCCGGAGAACGCGCGCAGGGAGTACAGAGAAAATCTCCTTGGCAGCGATCTTGCGCTATGCGTCAAAGGCGACGGAAATTACAGTTATCGCTTCTATGAGGCTCTCAGTCTCGGCCGCATTCCATTACTCATCGATACACAGTGTGTTCTGCCGCTCGAAGAGACGATCGATTACCGCTCGTTCGTGCTCCGTGTGGATTACCGCGAGCTCGAGAGGCTTCCGGATATCATTGAGCGATGGTGGAACGAGATCAGACCGGATGAATTCACTGCTATGCAGAAGAAAGCGCGCGAAGCGTACGAGAAGTATCTGCGTGTCGACGCATTTTTGAGGTTTGTCGTACACCAGCTCGGCAGTTAACGCGCTTTCACCTCTACAATTTTTCTGGCGAGATCACTCCCATCTCCCTCTCTACACAGAAACACTTCTCTTCCATCCGTACATCGCTCAGTGATGGCGTCATTCTTCGCGGTGATGACGGGAATACCGCAAGCGACGGCGTCGAATACTTTATGCGCGATGACGCGTCGCGCTTTACCCGAGGTGCCGAAGGTGCCGAGCGCGATATCCGCCGATCGGAGGTATTTCGGGAGCTCAGTGAGTGGCTGGAAGGGGAGTAATGTGACATTTCCCAGCTTCTTTTGTTCAATGAGTGTCTCGATCATCGGTTTCGTCTGGCCGCCGCCGATGAGCGTGAAGTGAATATCGGGATGTGTTTTTTCAAGCACTTCAGCTGCATGGACTATATGTTCCACTCCCTGCAGCGGGATGAAACTGCCGATGAAGAGTACATTGAATTTCCCTTTCTGTAAGAGGCTTTCCCGTGGCCCTGGCGTGAAGAGGTCCTCGCGGGTTCCGACGTACAACACGCGGATGCGTTTCGGGTTCAGGAAGAATCTTCGGACGAAAAATTGCTTGTGTGCTTCCGTATCAATCAGGATTTCATCCGCCATATGACAGAGAACGATGTCGGCAAGGTACAGCAGCCATGACACAGGATTGATCCAGGAGAATTTCCTGCGATCGCTGACGAGCGTGTCACTCATGGAGACGAATGCATCAAAGATCAGCTTTCTGCGGGGAAATCGGGTCAGAGCCCATGCCAGCGGCATGATGATGAAGCCGGGGAAGGTGACGAGGACAACGGGGTGTAGGGGGTAGGGCGTAGGGGGTAGGGTGCGTATTTTTTGAATGAGCTCACGGTATTTGGCGAAAAGACCCTTTGCGATTGTATGACAATCAACGATGGTAAAACCTTCGTTTGCGTATGTCTTGCACACGTTCACGTACCGCGGGGATTCATGGCTATGGAAGCCTATGGTGATCAGAGTGCTCTGCACGTAGCGCATTGTACGGGAAATACGGAATGCTCTGTAAGCTAAAAGCTATAAGCTGTAAGCTAAAAGCTATAAGCTATAAGCTGTAAGCTAAACGCTATAAGCTGCAAGCTCAAAGCTTTTCCCATGCGCATCGCTTACGTTACCCATACGCGGTTCCCGACGGAGAAGGCCCATGGCCATCAGGTGGCGCAGGTGTGCAGTGCCCTCGCCGCACTGGGTCACACGGTGACACTTGTCGTGCCGGATGTTCAAACAGGCGTCCGTCAGGATGCTTTTGCCTACTACGGGCTGCCGAAGAATTTTTCCATCGAGAAAATCCATGCGTTCGACGCGCTTCATCATCCGTTGGTACCTGGTGCTCTCGCATTTCTCCTCAGTATGCGGTCGTACCGGAAATCACTTCGCAATATTCTTTCCAAAAGGCGTTTTGATCTTCTGTACGCGCGGTCTCCGGTCATTCTGCCCACACTCGTTGAATCCGGAATGCCGGTGATCATAGAGCTGCATACGTTGCCCCGCAGGGGAAAGAGCGGTTTTGTGAAGTGGTGCAACCGCTGCAAGCGCGTGGTGTGCCTGACGACGCCGATGCGCGATGCGCTGGTCGGTTGGGGAGTCGCGAAGAAGAAAACGATGATCGAAGGTGATGCGGTTGATCTTGCACGCTTTGCAAAGCCTCTTGCGAAGTCTGCAGCAAAGAAACATCATCGGCTTCCTGCCGACAGTGTCGTGGTCGGATACGTCGGTTCACTCGTGACATTCGATCGTTTGCAGAAAGGAGTCGATCTCCTTGTCCGCGCTCTTGCTCGTATGAAGAAACAACATGTTCCCGTATTCGGTTTCATCGTCGGCGGTCCCGTGAAGTGGAGCGAACGGTACAGGAAGCTGGGGTACAGTCTCGGCCTCACACATCACGAAGTTCAATTTCATGTGGCGCTTCCCTCCAAACAGGTTCCTTCCGCACTCGCGGCGTGTGACATTCTGGTCTATCCGGCTCCCGCATCCAAACATCCGTATTTCCGCCGCGACACATCACCGCTGAAACTCTTTGAGTACATGGCTGCGGGCGTACCCGTTGTTTGCGCCGATATTCCTCCCGTTCGCGATGTCGTCGATGCCACGATGGTGCGTTTTGCCGAGCCGGGAAGTCTTGCGTCCATAGCGGGGGGTATCAAGCACATACTGGAGAAGCCGAAAGAAGCCGCTGCGCGCGCGAAGAAGGCAAAAGAGGCGATGAAGGAGTACACCTGGGAGAAGCGGATGAAGCGTATCCTCGCGGGGTTATCGTCCTAGCATTTTTTTCGCTCGCCACAATCCGTAGGCAGCATTGCGGAGGAGCATCATTCCCATGTTGCGCACGGGGGTTGCCTTTCCTCTGACGGCGTACGTGATGCCGTGCACAAAACCGATGCTGTGAAATGCGTTCCCGCGATAGAGATGATCTTCGATCACTTTCCACGGTCCCGGCATCGTGGAATCATGGAATGCTACCACGCCTCCTTCGATGAGATGCTGCTGCCACACGCGCAGATCTTCGAGAACGAATTCATACTCATGCGCTCCGTCTATCCAGAGAAGCTCCACAGGTTTCTGCCATGTCTTCCCGATGTCTTGTGAACGCGCGCGAACAGGCTCCACCATATCGGCAACGCCGTTGCGTTCGATGTTCTTCAGAAATTCCGCATACGTATCCACCTTGCCATGCTCGGAAGAGCCTGTGTGCGGATCGATCGCGGTGATATGCGTTCCTGCGCCTTTGCGTGAACCCAGAGCGAGGCATGTGGTGGATTTCCCCTTCCACGAACCGATCTCCACGATGGCACCCTTACCCGTGCATTCACTGGAGAGCCTGAAGAGCAGATCGGCTTCACGATCGGAAAGCCACCCATCCATGCCGCGGAGAATCGCGTGGTCAAATGCAGGCCTGTGCCAGGGCAGATACTCTTTCATCGCGTCGGAGTATAGCTCACGGTTTGTTCAAGAAAGGAGCGATATACTCCGCGGATTTTCGGATACTCTCCGGACTTGGATGCACGGTGTCCCAGGGGAGTGTTTCCACAGTGTTTCCGAACAGATCATACAGATCGATCACGGTGAAACCATTCGCTTCTGCTGCCTCCCTCAGGCTCGGCCTGGTTGCGGTATGCATATTGTTGTCCGGCCATATGACGAAGAAACGTCGCTCCGGGAGTATGCGGGAGAATGAGCGCAGTATTCTGCCGTACTCTTCCAGGTGTTTCGCATTCACCGTTTCCTGTTCCGCAACGACGGGTGTGCGATCGACCTTCTGTTTCGTTTTGCTCTGACGGAGATTGATGATTTTCTTCATTGCCTTATACAGTGCACTGTGAGAATTCAACCAGCACTGACGGGGGATGATGCTGAGTATCCCCTCTGTTATCGGCATGCAGTCGTCCTGTCCCGGTTGCCAGTCATGGGAGCGGAGAATTCCCATCTCATCCAGTTTGCCAGGCAGAAAACCGTCGAGGTCGTTCCAGAAGAACACGATTACGACGGCATCCGGATTCATCTCTGCGATTTTGGTTTCATATGCGGCGACTTCCATCGTTAAGGAATAACCAGGGACAGCAGCGTTGATGACGCTGTGGTCCGGTTGAAGTTGCTCAAGCTGTGCGGCGAGGGTTTCATCGTTATCGACGCCGTAGCCGAAGGTCACTGAGTCACCGAGGAGGACGATGACGGGCTGTTGGTTGTTGGTTCTTGATTGTTGAGCAGCGTTCAAGCGGAATCCGTGTGCATCGGTACTCACGTGGGCTTTGTAGGCCGGTTCACGATCAAGGTTTGGTTTGAGCTCGTAGCTGATGCGCGGGTCTTCACTGGTTTGATAGATCTGCGGAGGATTGGGCTGCACAGTCTGGAGTCCGGTGATGCGGAGAGTGCATTCCACGCCTGCAATGAACAGAACGACAGAACCGACTACGAGTATGCCGTTGATAAAAAAGGGCCGAATTGTCAAATGACTGGATAGTGAAGTGGTTCGCAAACGAGTAGCACGATACTGCAAAACCATCCAATCATCCAACCATCTGACTACTGTATTGCTAATCCAATTCGAATTTTTCCAGGTATTCTTTGCTCTTCAGGATGCGGTTTTCAGGCATTTTCGTCTTCTCCAATAGGAAACTTCCCATGATGAGGTAATCCATGTGCGTATTCAGGAAACAGTTGAGCGCATCGCGCGGTGACTCCACGATCGGTTCCCCGCGGACATTGAACGAAGTGTTGATGATAACGGGACAGCCGGTCTGCTCTTCGAATGCTTTGATCAGGTCGTAGTAGAGTGGATTTTGATCGCGGTTGATGGTCTGGATACGCGCAGACCCGTCGACGTGCGTCACGGCGGGGATCTTGTCGCGTTTGTCCGGGTGAACGTCGGCGACCAGGAGCATGTACGGACTTTCGCGATCGAGCGCGAACCACTCTGCAGTTTTTTCCTCCAGTACCGTCGGTGCGAACGGGCGGAAGCTCTCGCGGAATTTGATTTTCAGATTCACTTTCTGCCAGTTGTCTTTGTTGCGTGCATCGGCAATGATCGAGCGGTTCCCCAGCGAGCGGGGACCGTACTCCATGCGCCCCTGGAACCATCCTATGACGTTGGTGCCGGTGAGGAGTTTTGAGCTTTGAGCGATGAGCTGTGAGCGATGAGAGAATTTCGTATAGAGAAGATTTTGTTGTTTGAGGAATGTTTCGATTGCATCGTCGGAATAGTCATTACCGAGATAGACGTTTTCCATGCGCGATGTCCCTGAGCCTCCGTATTTTTTGTACCAAATCGACAGTGCCACGCCGAGCGCGCCTCCTGCATCGCCGGATGCCGGCTGAATCCAGATGTCTCTGAAGAGCCCGGATCGCAGAATCTTGCCGTTAGCGACGCAATTGAGCGCTACGCCACCCGCAAGGCACAGGTATTCGCTCTTCGTGACGTCCTTCGCATGACGGACGATGCCCATCATCACCTCTTCGGTGATTTCCTGCAGCGAGCGCGCGACGTCCTTGTGGAATTGTTCCAGCGAAGACTCCTGTTTCCTGCGTGGTTGTCCGAAAAGCCCTTCCATTGCGCCTCCGGTCATCGTCAAGCCGTGCTCGTAGGAGAAATACTTCATGTTCAGACGGTACGAACCATCCGGTTTGAGTTCGATCAGCTCATGCATTTCCTTCATATACTTCGGTTCTCCGTACGGCGCGAGACCCATCACTTTGTACTCCGCACTGTTCACTTTGAACCCGAGGTAGTACGTGATGGCGGAGTACAGAAGCCCGAGCGAGTGCGGGTAGTGAATCTCCTTGAGCAGCGTGACGTCGTTGCCAGTGCCTTTGCCGATGGTCGTTGTGGCCCACTCGCCTACGCCGTCCACCGTCACGACGGCGGCATCGGGAAAACCGCTGCAGTAAAAGGCGGATGCAGCGTGCGATTCATGGTGCGGAACGTAGAGAATGTCTCCTGCATACTGCAGCTCCTTTCGGATACGATCTGCTATCCAAAGTTTCTTCGTCATCCATTCCTTCATTGCCGGGAGAAACTGCGTGAGGCCGCGCGGCCACATCTTGATCGCGGTCGGCAGTATCCGGTCGAGGAATTTCAGGAGAGGTTTTTCGTAGAAGCCGACGCATGCGACATCCCTCATCGTGATTCCGGCGTGCCTTAGAGCCTGTTCAATAGCGTGTACGGGCAGTGATTCATCCTGCTTTTTCCGCGTGTAGCGTTCCTCCTGCGCTGCGAACAGGATCTCACCATCGCGTAGCAGCACGGCTGCAGCATCGTGGTAGTCGCAGGAGATGCCGAGAATGTAGACGGGATTGGACGTAGGACGTAGGGCGTAGGGGATAGGGCGTAGGGCTGAGAGGGGCTCTCTCAAAATTGTCGTTCCATGGATTGCGTTGTCTGCGGCTCGGAGGGAATCCAATACGTTTCCGAATGCACGCGGTTCCGGAACAGTCCTGCACA
>VGKZ01000002.1 GCA_016866815.1 Candidatus Peregrinibacteria bacterium
GGGGATGCCGTCATCCTTGATGCGTTTGAGAATCTGCTCCTTCACGTCGGGAGCAATGCGATGTGGTTTGCCCATATCTTTCGGGGGAAGTTGTCTAGAGTGTGTCTAAGATATGGGGTACCTGCCAATCGCAGCCGCCGGACTCAATGCAATGCTTCTCATCTGGTGGCTATTCCGTATTACACCTAATTGGGTGAAGATTGCGGCATTCGCTTATGCTGAGAGACTGCTTGCAGCATGTGAATCTCTGTCAGTTTGATTGGTGAACGATTGAATAATTTTCTGTGCCTCGTCTCTGAAGGTTTTTCCATCGTCTCGATGAATATTTCCGCTCTCTCCCAGAAGAAAAGAAATAATTTCCATGCAAGGCAAAACGACCGTTCTCAGATGTCCTTCCAAAATCATCCATTGCTTCGGAACAAAGTGAATGAACTGATTTCGTAGATCTATAAGATCATTAATTGCGTCATCGTATCTTTTCTCTGCGGGTAAAGGTTTTGAATTGATGAACTGCATCATGCGTGACGACTTCACTCGTTTATAAAGTTCATCGAAATCAATTAACCTCCAGCATTGTGAAAATATTTCCGCGAATTCGTCTTTGGATAACGGATCAGATAATTCGTGATTAATTTGATCGAATTGATCTTTTCTAAAATCAACTCTGAAGTGAGTGCTCATTTCTACGATTTTTGACTTATGATCTACCTCAACTTTTCCGGCATCCCAATTTGCACATAGAACAAATTTGTACCCCTTTTTCTTGGAAAAATTTCTGGTCACATTATGAAAATCCGTATTCTTTAAACAGAGCACAAATAGTGATTGCAGAGTCATGAAAAGAGTCAGGATCATCCATTTAAATTCTTTTTGATCCCCCGACTTATAGGTAGACAGGCTCTTTTTAAGATGATCGAAATTATCAATGAAGTCTTCCCATTCATTGATTACAAAATCCTTCATATCAGCATTGTAGGCCAAGCGGGTCTATCCACACCGATTTCCCTCTTGCTAGGGCAGAAGGGTCTATTAACACCTGTACCTGTTGGCTGGGGAGGAAGGATTCGAACCTTCGAATGGCGGCTCCAAAGGCCGCTGCCTTACCACTTGGCGACTCCCCAATATTTGGTCATTGAATGATCAGATGATAGTCCACTTGGCGCCTGCCCACCGTAGCCTCCGGCGGAGGTGGGACTCCCCAATGCTCGGTTATGGAATGATCGGATGGATGCGGGAACACTACGTCAAAACCGCCGCGGTGCGAAGGCTTCGCCCGTAGCGCGGTCGCGCTATTGTTGCCGCTTCTCCTGCGTGCGTGCAGTCACAGTGTCGTGAGGATGCTTTCAGTATAGCGTGTTTCGTTGGGTTTGTGAATGTATGGAAATACGCACCGAGGGGGCAAACCCACCTCGATGCGCGTTCCCTGTATGCATTCCCTGTGCATGTCGCCGATCTCGTCTCCGTCTGAGGCGGAGGGATGCTTCCCGTAGGGTCGCAAAGGAACTCTCCGTAGGGGGGAGAATCCGTTCCGGCAGTGTTCACCGTGTCTGTGCCGGGTGCGCGGAGCGTTTTCCGGCGTTCTGCGTGTGCAGTGAGCGGGTGGCTCTTTTCAGACACTGTCCCGCGGATATGCGGGGGTGAAGACCTCCTGACATGCAAGGAGCAGTGGACCCGTAACGATACGTGTACGAGGAATTCCTGTCCACGCATACGCGTTGCGCGGGGGCAGCATTGGGTATGGAACTTGAACGGACAAACTTCGGTGGGCCCCGTTTTGCCCCTTGCAACAGTGGAGATCAGGCTATGGTCCTCGTTCACCTATTTGCGCCGGAGGCGTCCTTTACGGAGGGCCCTTTCCGTTTCAGATTCGCGTATTTACCGCTTTTTCCTTGCTCCGGCTCTGCCCTTTGCCTAGAATCCCCCGGAATCGCCGACTGGCGGTTTCCAGAACCATGTTTGCCATCGTCGACATCGCAGGCTTTCAGGAAAGGGTCGAAGTGGGCGCAAAGCTCGCAGTTCCTACGCTGGGCATGAACGAAGGAGGTTCGCTGACCTTCGATAAGGTGTTCCTGGTCTCCAATGGCGATGCCCTCACGGTCGGCACGCCGTACGTCAAAGGTGCAAGTGTAGAAGTGAAGGTCCTTGGCCACGGTCGTGGAGACAAGATTCGCGTCTACAAAATGCGTCGCCGCAAGCGCTACCGCAGAACGCACGGCCACAAGCAGGGATTCACGGAGGTGGAGGTGCTGAAGATCAAGGCCTCGTGAGGTTGGCGACGGCAGACCTGCCTGCCAGCAGGCTTCGCGATCTACAGTCCGTTCCGCAACTCCTGCATCGCCTTCAGTGTCACGCCAAGGTTTTGCTTGCAGGCGATGGTTTCTGCATACCGCTCGTTGGCCTTAAAGAGGTGGTGCAGGTAACTCTTCCTATGGATGCGGCTGAGGTCTGACGGTGAATCCGGGTCGATGATGCTGTGGTCGTCTCTGTATGCACTTGCGAGGATGCGGATTTCGGAGCCGTCGCTTACAAGCAGTTTCCCGTGCCGCGCGATGCGCATGGGCAGCACGCAGTCGAACATATCGATTCCTTTCTGCACGCACGCTCTGAGTTGTTCGACGACACCGACCCCCATGAGGTATCGCAACTTGTCCTGCGGCAGCAGCGGGCAGACATCATCGAGGACCGCGTACATTTCCTCCTGCGTTTCGCCGACGGCCAGTCCTCCGACGGCGTATCCATCAAAGCCCATGGCGATGAGCTCCTCGGCGCATTTCTTTCGCAGATCTCTCTCCAGGCCGCCCTGTACGATACCGAAGAGAAGCGGTGCGACGGAGGCCTCTGACGATCCAGAAGAAGCTTTCGTCTGTTTCCTCTCTTCGTGCTCACGCTTGCACTCCTTTGCCCAGAGAAGTGTCCTGTCGACTGCTTCGATAATCTCGCTGCGTGCAGCGGTCGACGGCGGACACTGGTCGAAGCACATGATGATGTCCGCGCCGAGGTTCCACTGTACCGCGATCGATTCCCGTGGGCCGAGGAAGCACCTATCCCCGTTGATGTGTGACCGAAACTCGACTCCATTGTCTGAAATTTTCCGCAGACTCTCGAGCGAGAACACCTGGAAGCCGCCGGAGTCGGTCAGCATCGGTTTGTTCCAGCTGATAAATTTGTGCAGTCCTCCGGCATCTGCGATCACCGTATCGCCCGGCTGGAGGAACAGATGGTACGTATTGCAGAGCAGGATTTCCGCGCCGAGCGAAAGAATATCCCCGTGCGTGAGGCCTTTCATCGTGCCTGCGGTTCCCACGGGCATGAAGAACGGCGTTTCGATGTCGCCATGTGTGGTGACGACGCGTCCTCTGCGTCCGGCCGGTGTCGTTTTCACGAGGGAAAACATGTGTGGAGGGATTTTCCATGAGTTTCCGGTGAAAGGAAATCATCCTTTCAAGTTCCCTTGCACTTTTTTCCATTTGTGAATAAATCACTTGTACAGAAACTCCGGGGTCGTACAATACGTTATGACCATTTCCCCCTCTTCTTTCTATGTGTTGCTGTGATCCCAAGAATCCGAAGAGCGTTGCGGCCCTCCTGCTGCGCGTCACCTTCGGCCTCTCACTGTTGTTCGTCGGTATTTCGCACTACATGCGACTGCAGGGTCTCGTCAGTATGATGGACGGACTCGGACCTCTCACGGTTGTCGGCCAGATATGGGCGTACATCCTTCCAGCACTCATGATTGTCGGCGGAGCACTCTTCGCCATTGGCATGTATCTGCAGATCGGCACGTGGGCCGCTGGCGTCGCGCTGGCGTCTATTCCTGCTGGAATGATGCTGCAGCCGGTGCTCTCGCCCGTTGGCATTGCGGATATGATGGGTGCGACGATCAACGCGTTCATCTGGCTCATCGTCTTCGCTCTCGTTGTGAGAACATCCTGTTGTTCCTGCGGAGACTGTTCGGGGAAGTGCGGGTGTAAGTGAACGGAAGATATACGTGAATCAAAGGACGCAAGCGACTCGAAGTCGTTTGGGTCCTTTTTTTACACCTTTTGCGTTCTCTCTCACGAAATAATCTTGTCGATCAGCCCGTAGTCCTTCGCCTCCTTTGCACTCATGAATTTGTCGCGCTCTGTGTCGTTGATGACTTTCTTCAGATCCTGTCCGGAGTGCTTTGCGATCATCTCATTGAGAAGGTTCTTCGTCTTGATGATGTGATCGGCGTGGATGGCGATGTCCGTCGCCTGTCCCTCCGTTCCGCCGAGCGGCTGGTGGATCATGATTTCAGAGTGGGGGAGTGCGAAGCGCTTGCCCTTTGCACCGCCGAGCAGAATCAGCGCGCCGCCGCTCGCTGCCATGCCGAGGCATACCGTGGACACATTCGGCTTGATGAGCTGCATGGTGTCGTACATCGCGAGTGTGGAACTGACCTGTCCGCCCGGAGAGTTGATGTACATGGTGATGTCCTTCTCTGCATTTTCCTTTTCCAGGAAGAGCAGCTGGGCAATGACGGAATTAGCGACGTCATCGTTGATCGCCGTGCCTAGGAAGATGATGCGTTCCTCGAGGAGACGGGAGTAGATGTCGTACACGCGCTCTCCGAATTGTGTCTTCTCGATGACGCTCGGAATGAGCGTATTCTGCGGGAACGTTGCGTTTCGGCCCGCAGTCTTGGCTATGGAGGTGAGCTGGTGATACATGAGAAGTAGGGGAGAGGGGGTGCAGGAAATCTGCGTTTGTTCATGACTATCATAGCGTTTTTTGCGCTTCTGCAGCAGTAGGCACGCCAGCGGTATTGTTGCATGATGAACATGTAATGTGTGTTTTACATTTCTGATAATGGCTTCCGGACTGCATACTGTCCACATGCATTCCGCAGAGATGCCGGCACTTCAGAGGGAACTTTTTCCCCGCGTCCGTCAGTCGGCGAGGCCGCTGATCGTGATACTCGGACCGACGGCATCGGGGAAGACGGATTTTTCCCTGGAGACGGCGGAGACACTCCAGCGGGAGTTCGGACGAATCGTGGAAATCGTGAACGCCGATTCCCGGCAGCTCTACAGATACCTCGATATCGGTACGGCAAAGATTCGCAGGGATGAGATGCGTGGCATTGCGCATCATCTGCTCGATGTTCTCGATCCGAAGGAGGAAATCACCGCGGCGGCATATCAATCGATGGCTTTCCGCACGATCGATGACATTCACGCGCGCGGGAGCATTCCGTTTCTCGTTGGCGGTTCGATGCTGTATCTCTCCGCAGTGATGGACAATCTCTCGTTTGTCGACGCTGCCGATGCGTCTTTGCGGGCGGAACTGGAGCGTGAGTACGATCGGGATCACGGTGAGAGTCTGTACGCGGAGCTCACACAACTCGATCCGGATACCGCCTCGGGTTTCCATCCCCGCAATAAGCCCTACCTCATCCGCGCTCTGGAGATTCTCCGCACGACGGGCGGCAGGCCTTCAGCGATGAAGCGTGCAGCACCGTGTCCGTACGATCTCTTCATCATCGGCGTGTTCCAACCGAGAGAGGAGCTGGCGAAGAGGATCGAACGGAGGACCTCCGCGATGTTTGCTTCAGGATGGATTGACGAAGTGCAGAGCCTGATCGACCGGGGATACACAGCAGAAGACCCTGCGATGAAGAGCAGCGGCTACCGTGAAGTCATGCGGTACATTCAGAACAGGCTTCCTTCAACGCAGCGGGAGCTGGAAGACCAGATCGCGGGCAAAACCCGTCGGTACGCAAAGAGGCAGATGACGTGGTGGAAGGGTGACGAACGGATCCTCTGGGTCGATGCTCAGACAGCTTCGATCTGACCCTCTCCGAGGAGTGCGGGTTGCTCGAACGAAGGCATACCCTGTCGCACGGTTACCTTCGCCGTGAGTTCGATGACCTGGTCCTTGATGTCCTTCGACATATTTTTAGCTTTCTCTTGAATGAGATCGGTCATTTGGCTCAGTGTCATGTGCTCTGCAATTGCCTCCTTCGTCGCATTCACCACTAGCTCCTTCGCTTCGGGTCTGAACTTCTTGTTCTCTGTGATTTCAGATCTCTTCTCGCGCTGCGTCACTTTCTTACTTAAATTGTCGAGATCGGCACCTGCTTTCTCGGTGATATTGACTTTGTCTTTCACTGCTTCATTGACGCCTTCGTGTGGAATTTCGAGGTTGCCTGGGGCCATGGTGAGTTGAGGAAAATCAGAACTTAAAGACATCGTGATCCTGCTCCAGACGCTCCTTCATAGCAAAGAGCTGCTCGATCATCGTCGTGTACTGGGGAGATTCGTCCGGCGTCTGCTTGCTGATGTAGAGCTCGTAGAGGTCCTTCAGCAGCCGTGAGACGTTCATGAGGCCCATGTCTGCGCGCTCCTGCTCCTCCTCGGACATCGCGTTGTACACGCTTTCGTTGAGAAACGACCGAGGCTTGTAGACGTCGATCTCTCCGGATTCCACCATCGCCTTGATCGACTTCAGAAAGTTCAGATGAGCTTCGCTGAGTTTTCCTGCAATCGGAGCGCCCGCTTTCACCTGCTGGTCGTCCGTAAGAGATGGTGCCGTTGCGAGTTTCTGGTGGAAGTCGGCCATTTCCTGTCATTGTACCAGACTTTCGATTCGTTGGGAATATCCTATACTATCTTCCCATGCCCTCCGATCTTCTGTCACAGGAGCCGCTTGCGTACCGTCTCCGGCCTGTTCGGCTGGAGGATTTTGCAGGGCAGGAGCATATCGTCGGGAAGGGGACTGCCCTGCGTAAGGCGATCGAAGCCGATGCCCTTCGCTCTGTCATATTTGCAGGCCCCCCGGGAACGGGAAAGACGACGCTCGCACGCATCATCGCGGAGGCGACGAACGCACACTTCACGCAGCTCAATGCCGTCACGAGTGGCATCAAGGACATCAAGGAAGTCTGTTCCGAGGCCGAGCGGGTACAGAAAACTCTGGGGCAGAGAACGGTACTCTTCATCGATGAGATTCATCGCTTCAACAAGTCCCAGCAGGATGCGCTGCTGCCGTACGTCGAGAGCGGTGTCGTCACCCTCGTCGGTGCGACGACGGAGAATCCGTACTTCGAGGTAAATCAGGCTCTGGTCTCGCGTTCGCAGGTGTATCTGCTGCAACCGTTGTCCGTAGCGCATCTCGAAGAAATTCTCTGCAGGGCGGTGACGGAAAAAAACGGTTTCGCAGGAAAACTGAAAATCGCTCCGGCAGCGGTAACACACATTGCAACGGTCAGTAACGGTGATGCGCGTATTGCTCTCAATTTCCTGGAACTTGCGGCGCTGACGCAGGGCACGAATTTGTCTGTGGAGCAGGTGCAGAAGCTTCTCGACACGCGTTCCATGCGCTACGACAAGACAGGCGAGGATCACTACAACACCGTTTCCGCGTTCATCAAAACACTGCGTGGCAGTGATGTAGATGCCGCACTCGTGTGGCTGTTCAAGATGATCTCGAGCGGCGAAGAGCCGCGCTTTCTCTTCCGGCGCATGACAATTTTTGCGAGTGAAGACATTGGCAATGCAGATCCGCGCGCACTGCAGTTTGTCACTGCAGCGTGGGATGCCTTCGAGCGCGTAGGGCTACCCGAAGGAGAATTCTTTCTGGCACACGCATGTGTGTATTTGGCGCAGGCGCCCAAGAGCAACGCCGTCACACGGGCGATGGGCGCAGTGAAGCGAGTGATTGCTACCGCTCCGACTCTCGAAGTGCCGAACCATCTGCGCAATGCACCGGTGAAGGGTATGAAGCAGCAGGGCTACGGTGACGGCTACGAGTATCCGCATGATCATGAAGGAGGCATTGTCGCTGGGAACTATTTCCCCGTCGGCATGCTCCCCCGGAACTTCTACGAGCCGACGGACAGGGGGGAGGAAGCGAGTATCCGGGAGAGGATTGAGAAGGCCAAAAGCGTCATCCGCGCGGGATAGTTGCGCTTCTGGGAAGCGCTGTTAGGGCTATTTAACAAATCATAAAATATGTTATAATGTAATTAACACCCACATGTCCTTCTCACACCAGTCCCTGCGCAATTTCGCGCATCAGCACGACGATATTCCGGCGTTTCACGCAGGGTATCTGCTGCTCACCATCCTCTCTGCAGCGATGTTGAACCTCGGTGCCTTTGTGCTGCTGATCGCCGCGCACATGTCACTCGATTTCGTGAAGTACCGCGAACGTAACGGACTCCCATGGTCGCAGACGTTCGAGGGCATGCTTCGTGAGAGCCTTGTCGATCTGACACTGCTCTTCACCGGGGTCGCGCTGTCGGTGTACCTGCATCACCATGTAGCCGTTGCTGCTTTGAGTGGCATGTTTCTGGAGCAGGTAAAGCTTGTCCGGGCGCTTGCGCTGTTCGTTCCCAAATTTGAAATTCTCCGTCACTTCGTTGTCGCTGTGCTCTCTCTTCGTAGTTACCTCAGTGAATTACACCCCGGTATGCACACCGGCTGGTCCGGTCCGGAGAGGCTGTGCATGGCGCTCTGTGTTCTTTCCATTGTTCTCGTGGCTTTTGCCTCACCACTCATGAGTGCCCCCGGAGATGTTGTTACGGCAATTCTGGCGGACGAACTCATTCCATGGCGTCTCTGAAGAAGTCCCGCCTCCTTCGTTCTGTGTGTTCCGAGGGTTAGACGGGAAGGCCGTCCGGAAAGAGTTCCCGCTCGGTCGCCTTTGCTTCCGCAAGCCAGATGTCACCCTCGTGCGAGCGCTGTCCGTTCCCGTAGCGTTTACGGAAATCGTCGAAGCGTTCGTCGAGCGTGACGACTTCATCCAGCCGCACTCGCTTGTCTGCGTAGAAGAGCAGGCGTTGTTCGATCGTCACGCGTTCAGGGGAAGGCTGCATCAGTCCGTGGACGGCAACAATCTCTGCGAGAGCGTCGAACCCTTCGTCACGGAGAAACGCTGCACAGCCTTCTTCATGGCGCATGCCCGGATAGCGGTTCTTCCACACATTCCAGGTGGCGATCTGTTCGTCCGAAATTGGTTCGTCAGAGAGTGCTTTCCCATGCTTGAAGTCGAGGAAGCGCAGGAGGTCGTGGACTTCTGCGGCACGTCGGAGTGCGAGGGGACGGAGCAGAATGCCGCGTTCCAGAAGCGCATTCCCAAGAAGGTCACACAAGTTCGCAACGGCATCGCAGTGACGGACGATATGGCCGGGAAGCGCAGCCTCTGTGCGCCAGCGAGAAATGTCTTCCAGTGAGGGCAGGGGAATATCTTCAAACTCCGCGTTGAGAACTCTCCCCGGACGATCGGTTTCGGCGAGGTGAATTCTGATAGCCCGCACCGCACGCTCACTCAGCCTCTCCGCCCATTCGATGCAGCGAAGTCCCGTGAAATCATCGCTCTCCGCAATCAGCTTGTCGGCATCTGCCTGCTTCAGTCGGTAGAGGTCGATGTGCAGAATCTCCATTCCATCGCCGGATGTGTAGCGCTGTTCGAGGGCATAGGTGGGGCTGGTGACAGGGCCGGGGACACCCATCGACTGCAGCAAACCCTGTAACAATGTCGTTTTACCGGCTCCCAGCTCACCGTCGAGCCAAATGGTGGTTGCTGGGCCGTAGAGAGTGTCACGGAGAGACGCCCCGCAGGAGTACGTTATTTCTGCATCAGGTAGCCAAATCTGGGCTGAATCGGTCATTGACGATTAAATAGAAAAGTGTTATTATAATACAAAGTACATAAAACAATGCAAACAGCAAAATTTACCACCATTAGGGGATTCTCCAGCACATCTCTGCATTGCCGGAGGGAGCCGCATAGCCTGCACTACCTGAAGCAGAAGACGTCGTTCTGGATCGCCGTCATTTCGCTCTTCGCGTTCGTCGCCGGCAATATGGTCGGTCAGCATGGGTGGTATACGTTCTGGGCATCCGTTCTGGGCGAGGGCGATGATAGCCTGATCGCCTACACGGGGACAGTCACGCCGCTCGCAGAAATCGTCGACTATACCTGCTGGGCGAAGTTCGGAGGCGACTTCAAGTCACACACCTTCCGTCAGTCTCCGGTGGAATGCAGAACTGCCGCACCTGCGTATGAGGGACATGCGAATCACCCGATGATTTCGATGGAGTACATGTCCGGATACACAAGCGGTGAAGAGGGGACTGGCTTGCACTCCGGTGTCGACTACCGCGTTCCTGTCGGTACTCCTGTCCGCACCGTCATGGCGGGCCGCGTGACGAAAGTTGTTCAGGACTCTCCCGGTTACGGGATGTTCATTGTCCTCAAGCATCCTGGCAGCCCGGATCCCGACAACCCCGGTTCCGTGACGACGCTCTATTCCACCTATGCCCACTTGAGTGCCACGTACGTCATGGAAGGCGAAGTGCTGCAGAAGGGAGATGAGATCGGACTTTCCGGCAACAGCGGTGAGAGCACTGGGCCGCATCTTCACATTCAGATAGACCGCGGCGATGCGCCCTTCATTCCGTACTCTCCGGGAACCGTCGATGACGGGTACCGGTACACGCTGAGCCCGATGCTGTACGTGCAGGCGAATTTGCGCCCGATCGCGACGACAACGGTCGTCAGAGCGGGGTCGTCCTCGTCGTCTGTCCTCTCGCGGGTGATCTCTCCGGCACCGCAGCGCAGAAGCGTGTCCGATATGGTCGCATTGCTCCGCAGCAGGCGTGAAGACCGCATTCGCTCGCGTTCGCTTGCCGTCAGTACTCGCCAGACAGTTGCCACCGCGCGCACCGAACAGCCGCTCCTCCCGTCTGCACCTCCGGTCGTTGTCGAGCCGAAAGTCGACACTGTTCTCGGGGAGTCCGTGTCGTACACGGCGGAGAACGGCACGGTCGACACTCTCCGTTTCGTACATGATGGATCCTTCACAGGTCGCGGTTGGGAGAAGCTCCGCGTGACTCTGCTGGATGCTGACGGGAACCCCGTTGCGAACCCCCGGCTCGACAGTGATCTCCGTCTCGTCGCCGCGTACGGCACTGCGGAGTTCCGTCCTGCGACACTCTCCGTTCTCGATTTCGCCGGCGGCACAGCCGAGGTTTTCCTGCTCCCGCGAGGACGCCGGACCGTCGTTATTCAGGCGATTCCGTTCTCTTCGGTGAGTGAACCGCTCCGGTACGAGGAGTAGAGAGTAGTGCGTAGTACGGAGGTTTGGATTAGAGGAATTTTTTGTAGTTCTCCATTTTCAGCACGTGCATTGCAGGCTCCTCGTACGGGTGTGCTTCGACGATGGCCCTGACGATCTTCCCGATGTCTTCTTCCGGTGCAACGCACTCAATGCGCTCCTCTTCGACTTCTTCCGTGGTACCGACAGTACCGACTGCAGGCTTCGCACCTTTCAAAGGTCGGAATCTCCCGGTGCCGCGTGACGAGAATGAGCACGAATCGTACAGGCCGATTCTCCCAGCGCCAGCGCCAGCGGCAGCCGCGCGCACGGCGTCAGCCTGGTCAACGGGGCAATACACAATGATGTGATACATCATAATGGTGTCGCAATTGTAGACCCGCACGAAGCGTGTGCGCTATGCCTTTCTTCGCGTTGAGGAATACGCAGATAAGACGATCATCATCAGCAGGAGCGCTAACCCGGCCAGAAGTTTTTCCGCCGTCGAGAGAAACAGCGCAGTGATACCGAATAGTGCGCCGATGCCGGCGGTGAGTGCGATGATATTCCTTGGCGACCAGCCTTTGCCGAGCAGGCGATGGTGCAGATGTTCATCGGTAGCATTGCCCTGCAGCGGATTCTTCCCTTTCAGAATTCTCCTCGTGACGACAATGAAGACATCGATGAGCGGAACTCCGAGGACCAGAAATGCCGTTGCTACCTTGCCGCCTGCGAAGATGGTCAGGACACCGAGCATGAGTCCGAAGAACATTGCGCCGGTATCACCCATGAGTACTTTGTTCGGCGGAAAGTCGAAGAGTAGTCCTCCCGCGGCGATCCCCGCGAGCACGAACGCAATCAGCGCGACGTCCGGCTGGTTCACGCGGCTGCTGAGGGAGAGTGCGCCGATGACGACGAATCCAAGGAATGAGAGGACACTGACCTGACCGGGAATGCCATCGAACCAGTTCAGCGCATTCATGGTCAGCATGAGCCAGAAAATCGTGAACACACCGCTCCAGAGAGGCAGAGGGCCGAACAGCCCCGTCATGATGTCGATCGTATCAAGTTTCAGGAAGCCGTCGCTCAGCAGGGGATTCGTCAGTGTGTAGATGCGTGATCCCGTTGCGAAGATGAGAAATGCAACGCTGGCCTGAACGAGAAGGCGTCCCACTGCAGGCAGCTTTCCTCGATCATCGGCATAACACACCATGGAGAGCGCTGCGACCGAAATGCCGATACCGAAAAGCTGGCGCGACCATGCACCGAGAGCACCGAGAAAACTGAGGAAGACGAGGACGGCAATGATTCCTGTCGGATAGGGGAGTCGTGCGCGGGAATGTCCATAGCGCTCGGGGAAATCCAGGAGTCCCATCCGCGGAAAATATTTCAGTGCTGCTGCATGCAGCACTACGGTGATCAGAAATGCCGTGAGTGGAACGACAGCGAGCATCATGCTGGTATCATCATAACCAATAACCCCATAACCTTATAACCCAATCATTGCTCCTATGACCCGTTCCCGTTCCAATCCGGATAAACTCCTCTTCGGCATTCTAGGGTCTGTTCCGGAAGCTTCTGATGTGCTCGCGTCGTGGAACGCGTACTTCCGCACTCACAGTATTGACGCATCCATAGATCGCTATCCCTGTACCGAAGCGACCATTCCGGAGCGTTTAAGCGAGATGTTCCACTTCGACCGCAGGGGATATATTGTCGGATTACCGCTACAGAAAGCCATAATTCGGTACTTAGATCGTCTAGATTCGTCGGCGACGGAGGAGGGGAGTGTGGATACAGTTCTCAATGATCACGGGTGTCTCCTCGGATATTTTTGCAACGCTCATGCCGCTGCGCGCAGGCGTATTTGGTTGAATGCCGATTAGATAGATATTTTCCGTTTTGTCGAGAGTTTGCTTGAATACGATTCGATCGGGATTACAGTACTGTCAAGCCGTGTGGTTCACACCTCGGGCTCATCGCTTCTCGCGCCCTGTGGTGGTTCTTGTGAAGCGGTGAGCTCAGCCTTCACCACGTCAGCTCACCTGAGCTAACCGAAGGCTGACCACACGGCCTGTTTGTCGCATCGTTAAGTTTTCCACACTCGCGTGTATCGGTACGGATCGGTACACTTTTGTCATGCACTATCCCACACTCGATCAAGCGAATATGAAAGGAATGCGTGTTCTGCTCCGTGCGGGTTTCGATGTTCCCATGGAGAACGGACAGATCAAGGACACGACGCGCATGGAAGCGATGGTCCCGACGATGAAGTACATTCTCGATCATGGGGCCTCTCTCATCCTCATGGCGCACCAGGGGAGACCCGATGGCATCGATCTGCAGTTTTCCCAGAGACCGCTCGTGCCGCTCCTGGAGAGGATGCTTTCGGCAACGGTAACCTTTGCGGATTCCTGTGCCGGTGAATCGACCCTTGCGCAGGCAAAAGCTCTGAAACCGGGCGAAGTACTTCTTCTCGAAAATCTCCGCTTTCACTCCGGTGAAAAGAGCAAGGATCCCTTGAAGCGCGAAGCTCTGGCGAAGGAACTTGCCGCACTTGCGGACCTCTACGTCGATGATGCATTCACGAATGCGCACAGAGACCATGCGAGTATGACGGGCGTTCCGAAGATCATTCCGGGATACCTGGGATTGAATATCCAGAAGGAAGTGAACGGGCTCGGAAAGGCCGTGCATAACCCCGTGAAGCCGGTGACGCTCATCATCAGTGGCGCGAAGACCGAAACCAAGATTCCCGTCATCGAAAATTTCATGAAGATCGGCGATGACATTCTCGTCGGCGGGTGCATCGCCAATACACTGCTCGCGGCTAAGGGATTCGAAGTCGGTGGCAGCAAGTATGACAGAGATTTTCTCCCGCAGGCGAAGGAGCTTCTCGCGAAGAGTGGCAAGAACGGCAATGCGACCATTCACCTTCCGTCCGATGTCCTCTGCGCTCCGAGGCCTGCCGCTGATGCTGCGGTGACGACGCTCGCTGTGACTGCCGTTCCGCCGGAGCTGGCGATTTTCGATATGGGACCGATGACGACGAAGGAGTATTGCGATGTCGTTGCTACATCGAAGACCGTTGTCTGGAACGGGCCGCTGGGCTTCTACGAAGTCGAGAAGTTTGCCGTTAGCACCGGTGCGATGGCGGATGCCGTTCGCAAGGCGACGGAAGCCGGAGCGGTTTCGATTATCGGGGGCGGGGATACGCTGGATTTCCATGATCGGTACAGCGTTGCAATAGATCGCTACACGTTCGTCAGCACCGCCGGCGGCGCCATGCTCGATTTCATCTCCGGTGTACCCATGCCCGCTCTTGAGGTTCTCGTGAAGCCGTGAGTGCAGGACACGCCATTACCGTTCTCATTCCCGACCACGGCGAGCCAGTGACGTTGTTTCTGGAGCGCGTTGCCGAAACACCCGGTGAACTTCTGCTCATCCTGTCCGATCTGGAACAGGTCATTGCAGGAGATGATTCCGTACGCGATCGTTTCCTTGCCACACTTCGTCCTGTCAGCGGTCGCGTACGCATCGCCACGCGTAGTCTCCCTGTCGTCCGTGATGCCCGGAAATCCGGCATTCGTGTCGTTGATCGCCTTGCGGATCTCGACAAGTTGCTTGAGGGCAATGCCCGTGCGGAGGAAGCACGACGCGAATTTCTTCCGCATCTGTGGCGCCAGCAACTGCGAAGTCGTCTCCAGTCCATGGGTCTTCTGTCACTGCCGAAGTTACGCATTTGGATGTTAATCGTCCTGAGTGCAGGACTCTTTCTATTCGTCGTCTTCCGGTTGCTGCCGTCGGCGACGGTGGAAGTGTGGCCTCGGGAGGACACGGTCAGCCAGACGGTGAATATTTTCCTCGCGCAGACCGGTGCGATTGCAGCACTTCCGCCACGCGTCCGTGTCATGGAACTGATTCCCATTACCATCACGCTCGACCGCACGATGACGTTTGATCAGATCAGCAGGGAATTCATCGGCACGAATGCAACGACGACGATGACGATCATCAATAATTCGGAGGAGCCGTACTGGCTGAAGAAGGGATCGCGTTTGTCGAATCAGGCCGGCATGGTCTTCAAGATTGTTGATTCCGTGAAGATTGATGCAAAAGGGGAAACCGAGGTTGGAGCTGAAGCCCTGCCGGAGGACACCTTCGACGAGATCGTCGGCTCCCGCGGTAACGTTCCCGCAGGACTCAAGTGGGAATTCCCCGCACTTGCCCCCGAGGAACGCATTCTCGTCTACGCAGAGAACCGCGTGGCAGCCACCGGCGGCAACAGTACGTACCGCACTGTCCTTTCCCAGAAGGATATGGACCTGATGAAGGCAACATTGGAAAATGGCCTCCTGAGTCTCGCGAAGCAGATGGTCGATGAGCGCAGGGACATCTACAACGTTGAGCATGAAGACAGCACCATGGAGATTCTCTACTACGATGAGCTCACCAAGTTCACGTATCACGATTTCGTGTACCCGACTGAATTTCTGGGCCAGGAAGTCTCATCGGTTCCCGCGAAGGGAAGCATTACCTACACGGCGTATGCCTATGATTCCACGCAGGTTCTCGACATTCTGAGCAGGGAAGTCCTCGGGCACGTGAATGAAGGCAGGCGCATCCTTCCGGAAACGCTCACGCTCGGGCACCTCGTCGCGCACGTCATTGATTACGAAGATGATTTGTCGTGGATCAAATTGACGATCGACTTGTCTGGAACGGAGCAGCACATCCTCGATCCACTGTCTCCGACCGGTGCGGTCTTCGCGAAGAAAGTCCGGGACCAGATCAAGGGTCTCACACGTGCGGATGCAGAGCAGGTCATCCGAAACTTTCCGGAGGTGAAGAAGGCGAGGGTTTCTGTCTGGCCGCCGTGGACAGATGTCCTTCCCGGCATCCCATCTCACATCACCGTGAAGCCGATTGAGGAGTTTGCACTGTAATCTCTATGATCCCAACTTTCAGGCACTGGCTGGCGCTCCTGCACTTCATCCTGTGCTGCTTCGCCATCAGCGTACTGCTCTTTGCAGCTCTCTGTTTCTACGTCATGAGGGGATTCGAAGGCGATGCCGTTCTTCCGGCGGAATGCGCACTGGTCTTCGGTGCTGCAGTCCACGGAAAGGAGGATCCGGGGCCGGGGATTGCCCGTCGCGTCGATACCGCTGTGAACCTGTATAGAGTCGGGAAGATTCAGACGGTGATTCTGACCGGCGGAAAGGGAAATGAGACGCAGGAAAGCGAGGCGACCGTCATGCGCAGAGCCGCAGTCCTCTGGGGCATAGACCCGGTGGACGTTCGTACCGAGGAGCGCGCCACCTCTACCGTTGAGAATCTCCTGTTTTCCAAAGCATTAACGGAAGATTGCGACAGTGTTGTCGGAATCAGTGACAGATACCATCTCGCTCGTATCCGCTTTCTCGCCAACAACCTCGGTTGGCCGGAACTCCGCACGTACCCAGCCGACCGCATCGCGAATGCGTCGTTTGAGACACAAAGCATCATTCGAGAGGCTGCCGCACTGCTCTACACCGCGATGACCGGTGCTGCGACCTCCGGCAATCCTCGTCCATGAGGGGTTGGGGGTGGGGTGAGGGGGTAGGGCCACTCTCAGAAGTAGGACTTCACAACATCTAGTGTTTCTGCGCAATTACGATGAAAACTACGATTACGCACACAGCAGTAAAGAGCAGGTAAGTGTTCATCGTTGTCGCCATTCCTATCCTATACATGTATCATTCAGCGATTTGACTTTGTCAATTGATAGTTAACATAAAATGCATTATGTTAAGTAGGAAGGAATGTGGAAAACCCCCTCTCCCCCATGCCATCCAAGGACGATCAGACACCCATGGCCAAAGCAACCTCCCGCTACCTCACCTTCCTGCGTGCGGAGGAGAACAAATCGCCGTTGACCATACGTACATACGGAGAGTCACTCAGACTGATGCAGGAACTCATGCCTGTGCACTCCCCTACTTCCGTCGACAAAGCATCTGTCCGCCACTTCAAGTCCGCTCTGCATGAATTCCGCACCCGCAGGGGAAAGGAACTCTCTATCCGAACGAAAAACCACCACTTGACGATTCTGCGCGCGTTCCTCCGGTATCTGATTCAGGAGGAAGAGATGGATGTGTACCCTCCCGACCGCGTCACGCGCTTCAAAGAGGAGCAGCGCAAGGTGAAGGTACTGTTCCGGGAGGATTTAGAACGCCTGCTTGCAGCACCGGATACATCGACCAAGGAAGGCAAGCGCGATAAGGCTATACTGGAACTCTTCTTTTCTACCGGCTTACGTTTGGAGGAGCTGCGGGGGCTGAATACCAGGGATCTGAATTTCCGTACCCGGGAAATCTCTGTCCGTGGAAAGCGTGGCAAAGTGCGTGTGGTCTTCTTGAGTGATGATGCGGTGGAGGCCATCGAACGCTACCTCGAGATCCGTCTCGATCACTTAGATCCCCTCTTCATCCGGAATTTTCAGAAGGCGGTGAATGTACTGCCGCCGGGAAATGAATTCCGCCTTTCCCGTATTTCAATTTACGAAGGGGTGAAGAAGTATGCGCGTGCAGCAGGAATAATGAGTAGCCCGTCACCCCACACGCTTCGCCACAGTTTCGCGACGGATCTCCTGCGGAATGGGGCGGATTTGCGGAGTGTTCAGGAGATGCTTGGGCATAAAGACCTTGGGACGACGCAGATCTATACCCATGTCACTAATCCTCAATTGAAGGAGGTTCATCAGAAGTTTCATGGGAAATAAATGTGTGCATCACTCATCAATGCGAATACTCATTCTGTGAAGCTTTCCGCGAAATGTCACATCCAGTCGATCAAGAAATCCGCGTTGACCCAAGAGAGGGGGCACTTTTGCATTCACAAGACGTACATGGGTTTGCCAGGACCTTGGTCGGAAACCCGGATGGTCCACGATTAGTTCTATGGGATAGCGTGAACCATATGTTTGGAAGGTTCCACCACAAGCGCAATTCATTTCCAGATCGTCATCCAAGTCCGGTTCACATCCGATATCTTCTGCGATTTCAAAAGGGAGTAAGACAAAGTCCGAACCTGTGTCCACCAGCGCTTCATCGTATGGTGTCCAGGAACTCTAGTATTTAAAGGTAACCTTGATCGTAGGGTGGTAAAACCTTCCAAGGGAATTTCTATACGACGAATACTCAAAGTCCAAATCCATGCTTTCCTGCTATGCAGTTTTTTGGAATTAATGCAAATCGTACTTGTTCCACATCTTTCCGTTTGCTCACTTTTGTTCGCACGGACCTCAATGTTCGACCCGAAAGTATTACTTTTTCATTTTTTGTGGCTACCCACTTGCCGGAGTATTTTTGGTCAAAGTGCATAGTAAAAAATGTACACGCATCTTATCACATCCAAAATGCATTTTCCAGAAGTCCCCGCTCGTCTTTTTGTAGTATGGAAAATGATTTTGTCATTGTGATGCTAGGCCCATTAGGAGTCTTATGCGCTCTGGCATTTGTTATGCTCTGGATTATTTGTAAGGGGTGGGACATTCGCAGAAATTGGTGTGCCTATTATGATACGCCAGAATGGAAAGCAAAGCGTGAAGAGGCATTTGCAGTGCATGGAAGAAGGTGTGCGGTCTGTGGCACAGACAAAAATCTTCAGGTGCATCATTTGAGGTATTGGAAGTGGGGTTTTCCGATTCAGGGCAGAGAGAATGCTACAAAAGATTTGAGAGTGTTATGCAAAGAGCATCACCCAGGAGGGTTGTATTCTGCAATGCACATTCGGTTTGACAAATGGTGCTACAACAGAGCTATGAAAAAGAGGAGTACTACAAGCTTACGCCGAGGGTCTTTCTCTTCTATCCATTTATGTGGCTGTTGAGAAAGAGGCGGGATTCAGTGGGTTGAAACGGGATTCTTCGGCCGGTGCACGGATGCATCGGCCAGTTTTAAGAAATACGCATGTCTATCTCTCACTTGATCACCCCGCTCACCCACACATCAAACCTGTGGATATGCTCTTCACCTTCCACAGGATTCTGCTTCCTGAAATCAATGAGCCGCCTCAGGTGAAACTCAGCCATCTTCCGCAGACTGTCGATGTACGCTCCTGTAACTACAGTGAATGGTACATCCACACCGGACATTTGCCCGTCATACAGATGCGGATACTCCGTCATGTCCACCGTCAGCACTGCGTCCCTGCCTGCTCTCAGTTCATCCATTGCTGCAAAGACGCGTTGATGGTTGATGTAGATATTCTCCTCCATGACACGGGAGTATACACCTGCTGTTGGTACGATCTTCATGGCACTACAGAGCATTGGAGCTCCTACGCTGCTTACCTCATCTTCATCTTCACATCGAAGTAGAGCGCATTCCATTCTTCGGATTGCATCGCGTCAATGATCGGTTCGCGCTTGAGAAACTGGATGGTGATGTCATGCATCGCTCTCTTGTAGGTATCGATCACGTCATCTGCCGGAAAGTCCCTATCAGGAATTTGTCCCTTCTGCGTGTGCGGTGCTTCATGGAGGTTCACTCTCAGTATTCCTCTCCCAATCTCTACGAGGTCATCGAAGGTGTTCCAGACTGCATGCATGTTGATGTGCGGAGTGCGTTTCATATCCGGAGTTTTTATGATTCAAACCTATATCCGAAAGAGCCCTGAAACAAGGGCAAAAACGGATTTCACTCTCACTCAAACAGCGGTGCGAATTCCCCGTATCCCCACTCCTGAAGCTTCTGCTTTGGGATGAAGCGCAGTGCAGCACTGTTCATGCAGTAGCGCTCTCCCGATGGCTGCGGCCCGTCGGGAAATACGTGACCGAGGTGACTGTCACCGTGCTTGCTGCGTACCTCCGTCCGTTGCATGAAGAGCTTGCCGTCGATCCTCTCTACGATGTTCTCCGCGATCAGTGGTTTTGTGAAGCTGGGCCATCCCGTTCCGGAGTCGTATTTGTCGCGTGATGAAAACAGAGGTTCACCGGAAACGATATCGACGTAAATCCCCTCTTCGTGATTGTTCCAGTATGCGTTGTCGAAGGCGCGCTCGGTTCCCTCATGTTGCGTCACCTCGTACTGCAGATCGGAAAGTTCGTCCCTGAGTACCTCTTCGCTCGGCATCGAAAAATTGCGCCAGTCCCTCATGGGTTTCCCGGCACTGTACCTGTTGTCGTCGGAGGGGGCTGCCATGCATGAGGTGAGAATGAGTGAGAGAGCGGCGATGAGCCGTGCGCTTTTCATGACCGAATTCTAGCATAGAGTAGCCAAATTGCGTATGCTACGTGTTCCTATGGAGCGAGTGAAAGCCGAAATCTGGCAGTCCTTCGTCCGTGAAGACGGGCTCGGTGGCAACCCCGCTGGCGTCGTCATCCACAACGGCAGCCTCACACGCGAGCAGATGCAGGTTGTCGCGCGGAAACTGGATGTGTCCGAGACGGCGTTCGTCGAACATGTGAGCAATCGCACGAAACTTGGTTGCTATCAGGTGCTTTTCTACACGCCTGACGGATCGCAGGTCTCGCTCTGCGGCCATGCGACCATTGCTGCGGGTGGCAGAATATTTACCTCTGGGGATTTTGCGAACCAGAGAAAATTTTCTGAGCGGTACGAAAGGAGTGGTCGCTGGTGCGAAACAGAAGTACGTATGGAGAACGACATGATTTTCTACCAGCAGGAAATCCCCTCGCATACCGAGTACCTTTCGTGGGGTGGTATCTGTGACAGTCTCGGTCTGACCTACGAAGACTTCGACGAGCGATTTGACCCGACGAAAATTCTGACGGATGCACTGATAGCCCTGGAGAAAGATTCGCTCGAGCGCCTTCCGGCGGAATATCCGGTAAAAGATCTTCGCAGGGCTCTCGACGATGAGCAGCTGCAGGGGGTTCATCTGTTTGCCTTGGGAAAAGGTGATCCGGTCGCCCAGTGCAGGAATCTCGCCCCAGCGGTTGGCATTAACGAGGAAGCTGCCACGGGGTCCGTCACGGGTCTTCTGGCGCATGTCCTCCGCAATCAGTCGCTCCTTACACGTGACCAGCTGCAGGGAGCGCTCATGCGCTTTGAACAGGGGGAGACAGAACACACGCCGGCATCCAATCTCTTTGTTCGTTTCAAAGGCGAGGAAGTCTGGGTAGGAGGAAGGGTACGCAAAGTCCGAGAGCAAAAAATCGATCTGTAATCCGTTCTATTCGATAGGAATGATTCTGTTCGTCTGAACCGGGTTGTAGTCGCAGGTATCCGCCCACAATCCCCTCTCTTCATCCTTCGCTTCGTCTTCGAACAGAAGGTACGCGTCCTTTCTCTCATAGGTATTCTTCCTGTCGACGAAGGAGAAGCCGCTGCGGATCATCCATCCACTCACATCCATAGCAGCCACTCTACCAAGAACTGTGACCGGCTGTCATGGCATTTTTGGGTTGCGTCCGCTCATGTGCCTCTCCCATGCACTGTCCGCCGGACAGATACCTGCGTGGAGATGGCAAAAAGAGGAGTGGCAGCAGAAACTTGCAGAGAGAAGTGAATGTTCTAGAGGCGCCTACCCAATTTCCGGAGCTCATATTTCGCCTTCTTTCTGTCTTGCTGCCGACCATCGTTGACTTTGTCTTCGTGACGCTCCCTCGCCGCTTCGTTTGCCTGCTCGTACGCATTTTCGGGAACCTGATTCTGTGCATCCCCGGAAGGATTCTGCGCTGAAGCAGGAAGGTCGCTGTGGGGGTTGTTACCGAGGCCATAGAGCTCGTCAACGGCTGCCCTGAATCGCTGCCTCTGTTCCACTGTCCAGTCACCGGTCACCAGTGTGTCCGGGTGTGTGGGGGTTTCGCACTGCTGGTCGCTCTGTTCGGATTCGGGCATGGTACGGATAATCGAAAGATGCTATTGGAGTCGGTTCAGTGCGATACACGCCTTTTCATAGAATTCGGCGGACATTGTGTTCACCCTCTGCTGGAGCGCTTGCCACTCGTAACTATTCGGGTGGCGTTTTAGTGCGAGAATGCCTTCGTAGACGGCCTCGTCAGTCTCCTGTTCCAGAACCAATGATGGTGTCATTTCTTCGCTTTTTTTTCTGCCCATAAGCGGAGCCTACATCCCTCCTTCGCAGTTGTGGAGACTATTTTTGTTACTTTTTATGAGAGTAGCCGTAGTACTGCGTCAGAGAGCTTGTTCCAACCAATATGTCCCGCGATACGCGAAACGTCGGCCTTGCCATCGGCATCTCCATGCTCCTTGTGGCCACAATTGCCGCCCTTCCCCAGATGGTCTGGGGCATCGGCTTTTGAAGCCAAAAAGGAATGCATAACCATGTCTATTGCATATCTGGCCGCACGTTGTATCTTCACGGTAGTTGATCCTTAACCTGTCCCGTTTGGCAATGCCTGCCAGAAGGACACTGCATCTCCCGCGCGATGGTCGCGTCCCCTTTTTGCCAGATACCGTGGCATCGGTTTCTAGAAAGGAGGGCTTCGATCCAGCCGGGTGGATACACGGGGTATCTCTTGCTCCCACAAGGAGCTTGCCCGTCCACCGAAAAAAGGAGGATATGCAGAAAATTCCCTGCCATGAGGGAAAGGACAGGTTATCAACCATGAGCAGTGTGTGGCCACTGCTCGCTTTTCAATTCACCATGTGACGGGGCACTTGGCGCCGGATATGCATGAGTTTGACTAAAGGATCTTCACAAACTTCCTCTTCCCGACTCTATAGACGCCTTTTTCCGCAAGAGCTTCGATCGATGCGACGTGCTCATCGTCCTTCTTGATGCCCCCCTGCTCGATCAGGCGGCGCGCTTCGGACTTCGAGGCGACAATCCCCTCCCCTACGAGTACGTCGATCAGCTTCTGCCCCTTCCTGACCTTCACTTCCTGAATATCCTCCGGAACGCCCCTATCTTTGAAGACTGCATTGAATTCCATTTCAGCCCCAGATGAAGCCGATTTCCCGTGGTACAGTGCAACGATCTCCGCAGCGAGTCGTGCTTTCGCATCACGCGGCTTTCCTTTCAGTATCTTCTTCACTTCATCCATCGGAACATCTGTGCAGCACTCAAAGTACACCGCCATGAGGTCGTCTTTTATGCTCATGACTTTGCCGAACATGTCATTCGGTTCGTCATCCAGGTAGATGCAGTTGTCGTAGGTCTTGCTCATCTTCCGCCCGTCGACTCCTTCGATGAGCTTCGTCGTCAGGACGAATTTGTCGCGCTTGCCGTACGCTTTCTGGAGTTTCCGTCCGCAGAGCATATTGAAGAGCTGGTCGTTTCCTCCTATTTCGCAGTCGACATCCAGTGCGACGGAGTCGTATCCCTGCATCAACGGGTAGAGAAACTCAGACGGGCTCAGGTCATCACCCTTTTTCATGCGCTCCTTGAACATGTCGCGTTGCAGCATCTGCTGCACGGTGAAGTTGTTGGCGATCTTCATGATGTCCTCTCCGCTGAGTTTGGAAAGCCACTCGTCGTTGTAGCGAATGGTGATTTTGGAAAAATCCAGAATCTTCGATGCCTGCTCCCTGTAGGTTTCGAAGTTCTTCTTCACCTGCTCCTTCGTCAGTGGCTCCCGCATGGTATCCCGGCCTGTCGGGTCTCCGATCATCGCCGTGTAGCTGCCGATCAGGAAAATGACATCATGTCCTGCGTTCGCAAATGCCTGTAATTTTCGGAGAGGTACGGCATGGCCGACATGAAGGTGCGATCCCGTCGGGTCGATACCCAAATACACGCGCAGCTTCTTTCCCGATTTGAGCTTTTCTTCTGCCAGCTCCTTCGGGACAACTTGTTCTACGCCACGTGTCAGGAGGTCAGTCATCATTGTTAGTGTAGCAAGATTTCTCCTAATTCTCACTTTCTTTTGTCTACGCGATAGCAAAAGCGCTGTATGTCATAGCGATCGTAGACGAACTATGATGACATCTGGTGCCATTTCGTACTTTCTTTTGCTGCCACCAAAAGAAAGTACGCAAAGAAAACGACCCGGCTACGCCGGGTACCCCGCGCAAAATGGCCCCCTCCGCCCCCCGCGCCACATTTTGCGGAAGAAGCGAGGCTCCCTCCCATTCTCATTTCATGTTGTGCATCCGGGGAAGGTTCCGCCGCCACGGGGGGTGAAGGGGAAGGCCCTGTTCTCGTGCCGACGAAACGGCTCCGAATCCCTGCCTGCCGGCAGGCAGGCCTGGAGGAGCCGGTGAGGAGGCCCAGGGCCGGGTGGAGTGGGAGTTGGCGGCGGGTGCGCTTTTCTTTGTCATCTTTCTTTTGTCGCGTAGACAAAAGAAAGTGAGAGCATTCACAATGCTTCGGTGGAACTTACAGCAGATACCTCATCGCGCTTAGATGCCTTTCTGGCTTCCAAAACCAGTCTGAGTCGCTCGCGTGTCCGGAGAGCAATCGATCTAGAGCTGGTCACCGTCAACGGAAGCGTGGAGCTGAAGCCGGCGAAGAAGGTGAAGAAGGGTGACATTGTGGAGATCGATGTAGATTCCCTTCCGGTTGAAGGCGCGCAGATTTCCCCGGTCAATCTGTCATTGGAGGTTCTGTATGAAGATGCTGCATGTATGGTGATCTGCAAACCTTCGGGTGTGTCAGTGCACCCCGGTGCAGGCATGCCGCCCGATGAAGTAACCGTTCTGCATGGCATCGCGTGGCTGATGAAGGAACGATCACTCCCCTTTTCGACAGAGACTTCCCTGGTGCATCGCTTGGATAAAGATACGACGGGATGCCTTCTCGTAGCGAAGACCGCAGCCGCACATACCGCTCTGCAAAGCCAATTTGCCGACCGCACGGTACAGAAGTCCTATCTCGCACTGGTCAGTGGCGTTCCGGACCCTCCGAAAGCTGTCATCGACGCACCGATCGGGAGAAACCTCACGGAGAGGACGAAGATGTCCGTTCTCAAGACGACTGTGAGCCGCGAGGCGAAGACGTCATACGAGGTACTGGATCAGAGTGCGGAGTGCGCACTCGTTCGCTGTGATCTGCATACGGGACGCACCCACCAGATTCGCGTGCACATGGCTTTCATCGGTCAGCCCGTTCTCGGCGACGCAACATACGGTTCCTCTGAGAGCTCTTCTGTGGCTAGGAAATTGGGTGTGGAGACTCTGCTTCTCCATGCATGGAGATTGACGTTTGTTTCTCCGGATACCGGAAAACATATCAGTGTGCAGTGCACTGTGCCTGCATCATGGGCGAAAACACTTTCGGAGGCGGGAATATCTGAGCCCCAGTAAGGCTCATCGCGGCGTGAACTGTACGGTGTACGTCACCGTATCCAGAATTTTGTTCTCCGCGTCCCGTGCGACAATGCGGTAGACGTTGCGTCCGCGCTTCAGCGTGAAGAGATCCGTGCTTGCGATGTAGTTGAAGAACGTTTTTCCTGCGGTGTAGAGCTGCAACTTATAGCCGTTCACCCACACACTTGCGGTTCTCTCCGGGACAATTCCTTCAATGAGGAAATCGTTGATATCCGTCGTGTACTCCGTTCCCGGAGCGGGTGCGGTCACACGTACGCTTCCCGGCATGGTCGGTGCATTATCGGGTAGCTTCGATTCTTCGGCTGTCCGGGGAGGTGCTGGTCGTGCGGTGCCTCCGGAGGAGTCCGCTGCGGGGTCCGTCACCACGCCCTCCTCTCCTTCGCCGAGAATGACGGTGAGTTCCACGGGGTCGCTTCTATAGCCGCCCTTGTTGATCGCAACGACGCTGAAAACGTTGATACCGGGCTTGAAGTTGTCGAAGGCGGTGTTCGCCAGGTAGCTCCAGTCCGCGTCGCCCGGCTTGAAGAGCTGGAGGCGGTAATCATTGACCATGATACCGACGGCGTCCGCCGGCGCCCTGCCTTCGATCTTGATCTCCTGGCTCGATGTGCGGAAGGTCTGTCCCGACTTAGCCGGACCCTCGATAGTCGGAGGCTTTGGCGGTGTGCGGTCTCGCTTCACGTTTCTCACCGCCTGTGAAACCACGACACCGTTGCTGTCGACTGCTTCTATGGTAATGGTAATTGCATCTTCGTCCGGCAGTGTGAGTTCCTGCGCAAACGTATGCTCGCTTGCATTCAGCGTTGCGAGGTATCCGTTGATGCGGACATTCTCCACGCCCTCTCCGTACGTGCCGCTGACATCGATGGTCGCTCCCCGTGCCTCAAATCCATCCTTGGGTGAGACGACGGTCAGGACCGCAGTGCTCGGTCTGTCGCCTGCGGGAGCTTCCGGATTCTTCGTGGCAGTTGAACCTGCGAATGCTGCCCGGCTTTCGCTGATGAACGGTGGTTCAAGCAGATCCGGCGTGATGGGGTTCCGGAATGCGTACATGTCTGCCGCTGATTCTCTGCCTTCGGGGACAGAGAAAACCTGGCCCTCGCCGATGACTATGGGATCGGAGGAGCCTGCGACGGTGACGGAGAGACCCGGACCGTCAGCAGCATAGACGAGAACGGACCTGCGTCCGATGACCACTTCCGCGTGCGAGGGAATCTCAATGCTGAGGATGGGAGTCTCTACCGTGCGCACAATCGATCCAGAGTAGGAAGCGAGCGGAGGGGTCGCCATCCAGAGGTTCCCTTCCTCCAGCGTCAGCGCGACGAGGGACTTTTCGCTCCCCCGCATGCTCTTGCGTACGGTCAGCTCCGTTTTCTCATCCAGTCGCACAAAACCACCGTCGAAGAGTGTCAGGGATGCGTAATTCCTCGGTGTCGTGACGACCGCGTCCCCCGGGTAGACCTTCATACCGTTCTCGGCGCGTTTGAAGCCACCGTCGTCGACGGAAACGTTGACGAGACCGTTGGGTTCAACGTGGAGAATTGCGGCGGAGAGCTGCTGCGTATTGCCGACACCGAACCATTGGAGAATCTTGAACGCCACAATCACCAGTACGATGCCGAGCAGGACCAGGCTGACGAGCCTGCGCGACGCAGGTCTCTGCGGCGTGACAGGATAGGGTCTCCGGCGGTGCCTCTGCATCAGCATGGCAGGTAATACTATGCCAAGACAGCGTCGCTATGCAACGTCGACTGTGTACCGGGTATCCCGGGTCTCACATCGTCACGCGCTCCACTTCCAGGAGTGTCGTCTTTCTGGCTTCTATCAGCTCTTTTCCCCAGTCACCCATTGTCTTGAAGCCCTCCTTCTTCGCCTGTGTGGAGATGACATCTGCGGTTTCGTTCTGGAGGATGAGCTTCTTGATTTCCGGTGAGATCATGAGGAGTTCCGGCAGGGACATGCGGCCGCCGTAACTGGCGTTGTCCGCCGGGTCGCACTTGGCGTCCTTGGCAGCGCATGCAGGAGTCAGTGTGCGGACGAGTCGCTGCGCGAGGACTGCACGAATGGCAGGCGCGAACGTATACGGGCTCACACCCATCGAGAGGAGACGGGGAATGGCTTCAACGGCAGAGTTCGTATGCAGTGTACTGAGCACCATGTGGCCCGTGAGCGACGCATCGATGGCGGTCTGTGCCGTTTCGTAGTCGCGGATCTCACCGACGAGGATGACGTTCGGGTCGTGGCGGAGTACGGAGCGCAGTCCCGAGGCGAACGTGTAGTCGTGATCAGGGTCGATCTGGCTCTGCACCACACCGGCGAGCTCGTATTCCACTGGGTTTTCCAGTGTGATGATGTGTCGCTGACGTCCGACGATGGTATTGAGGAGGGCGTAGAGCGTCGTCGTCTTTCCCGATCCTGTTGGACCCGTGATGAGAAAGAGTCCGTTCGGCATCGCCACGATATCCTTCAGCTTTGCTTCGATATCCTTGGGGAAGCCCAGTTGCTCAAGCGGAGCAATACCACGCTCCGGATCGAGAAGACGCAGCGTGTACGTTTCCCCGAAGCGTGACGGGATGGTAGCGACGCGAACGTTGACGATTTTCAATCCCTTACCGGTAGCATCCGCTTTCGCGGTGAACGTGTACTGTCCGTCCTGCGGAATATTTGTCACGTTGAGCTTCAGCTTGGAGACGAATTTAATCTGCCGGGCGAAGTCATCGTAGGTTTTATGATCGATTCTCGAGATTTCGACGAGAACACCATGCAGACGTACCTCGAGCCGGACATTGCCCTTTTCCGGTGAAACGTGGATGTCGGAAATACCCTGTGCTGTGCAGTATTGCTGCAGCGCATCCTGCAGTTTCGGGCCGTCCAGAGTGTTCCAGTTGATTCCGGTTTCCATCTCATGATTATAGCATAAAACAGCGATTTGTTCTATCGGATATTTGTAGAAATGGCAGGGGTTTACGAGGCCTCCGTTATCATCATGCTCCCTCATGGCACCGCACAGGAATTACTCCGAAGCACAGCGAAAGAGATCCGCTCTCCAGAGGATGCTTGTCCTCCACGGATTTCTGTCACTCTGCACTCTGGTTGTCGTCGCGCGCCTTCTCGAATTGCAGGTGATCAAGGGTGCGGAGTTCCGTGCACTTGCACAAGCACAGCACTACGGCGGCGTCGTTCTGCCTGCGAAGCGCGGCAGTATTTACGCGGTGAACAGCAAAACCGGAGACCGGAGCATACTGGCGACCAACACGACGTTGGATCTCGTCTACGTCGACCCGCTCGTCACGGATGATCCGAACCTCATTGCGCGGACGCTCGCGCACATGCTCGTGACCGATCAATTCCACGAGGCGTGTTCCTCCGGTACCGAGGAGTGCCCGCTTGAGCTTGCTCCGTACTACGATGCGGCATTCGATCCTGTGATGAGAATGCAACGCCTGCAGACGGGCGCGCTACTGGAGCCTGTCGTTGCCGGTGCGCTCCCTCCGGTGCGCCAGGAGGATATTCCATTGATCGACGTGATTCGTGCCTCTTTCGAACACGACATCGCCGTGAAGATCCGCGAAAAGCGCGTGACCTTCGCTCCCCTTCTCTACGGCGCGAACAAAGTGCAAATGAAGATGGTCGATGATCTCCGTATTCCCGGTGTTACCGTGGTTCATGATACGAAGCTCATCTACGCAAACCCCGAGCAGGTGTCCCAGCTCAAGATCCACTCCTACGCACGGCAGCTGTCGGACATTCTTTCCATCGAGGTGGAGGCGGCGTCGAATCTCCTCCGTGCTCGTCCGCTGCGGTACGTCCCTGTCATGCGCAGGCTGCCGCCCGATCTTTCGCTGAAGATCAAGGAGCGCAAGCTTGCTTCCATGGACGAGACGAATGCGCAGAAGCGCGAGGCTCCGAATAGGGAGGCTGCACAGAAAATTCTCGATCCGCTCCGTAGCATCGCGCTGATTCCGGAGCACTGGCGCTACTACCCGGACGGCACGGTTGCTTCGCATGTTGTCGGTTTTCTGAACTCCGTGCAGGAAGCGCAGTACGGTATTGAGCGAACGTTCGATCCGCAGTTGAAGGGACAGGAGGGGTTGATCAGCACCGTGTCCGACCCGCAGGGCGGACAGATTCTGACCGCCAATCAGACCATCGTGAATCCGCGCGACGGAGATTCCATCGTGCTGACGATCGATCGGTTCATTCAGAAGAAAACTGAGGAGGTTATGCAGGAAGCTGTTCGACGGTTCAATGCCGACAGCGGCCAGGCCATCGTGATGGACCCCGTCACCGGCCGGATTCTTGCGATGGTCAATGTTCCCCTCTTCGACAGCAACAACTACGGCAATGTGTATGAGAAGGAACCCGTGGTGCTCGATGCCGGAAAACAGAAGCAGATCGTTGTGGAGATCTACCATCCGGAGAACAACCAGTTCGTTCTCAAGGCGTACCTTGACGACGTGTTCACGGAGGAGGGGCGCATGAACCTCACCGATAAGATCCGTGAGAAATTGGAGGAGATCGAGGTGCTTTTCGATCTGCGCGACATCGCCCGATACTACATGTACATCGGCGAGAACAACCGCAGGGAAATTTTTCCGACGGAGAAGTCTGATATTTGGCTCACATTCACAAACCGTCTCGGCGTCGGTGCGTACCTGAACAGGACTATTCAGGAAATCTATGAGCCGGGTTCGGTGTTCAAGCCTGTGACAATGGCCATTGCCGTCGATCAGGGCGAAGTGGCGCCGGAGGATGAGTACATCGATACGGGTACGGTCAAAGTCGAAAAGGACAGGTCGAGTTTCTACACGATCCGCAATGCCATGAATGCAACCTACGGCAAGGTGACGATGGTGAATTGCCTCGAATTCTCCATCAACACATGCATGACCAGCGTTTCGCAGAAGCTCGGACGTAAGTTGTTTCACCGCATGATCGAGCGCTTCGGATTCGGCAGGATCACCGGCATCGAGCTGGAGGATGAGCTGCCGGGAGATGTGCGTTCCTGGCAGACGTGGAACGATGCTCTCGTTGCGACGGCAGCGTTCGGTCAGGGTGTTTCTGTGACTCCGTTGCAGGTTGCAGCGTCACTTTCAGCTATTGCGAACCATGGGAAACTCATGAAGCCGACGATCATCGATGCCATCGTCAAAACTGACGGCACAGAAGAGAAGTCCAAGCCCATCGTCGTCGATCAGGTCATCAAACCGGAAACGGCGGATACGGTCACCGCCATGCTCGTCAGCACCGTGCAGAAAGGGTTCGGAAAGAGCGCGAGCATTTCCGGATACCTGATCGCGGGTAAGACGGGTACCAGTCAGATCGCCGGCCCGGGTGGTACGTATGAATCCGGCACCGGTTCCACGACCACGACATTCGGAGGGTACGCCCCCGCGTACGATCCGAAGTTCGTCATCTTCGTGAAATTCGACCGCCCGAAGGCGAAAGATCTCGAGTTCGGTTCACAGACGGGTGCTCCGGTGTTCCGCATGATCGCGCAGTTTCTCCTTGAGTACTACGGAATTCCACCGAGTACTAAGTAGGTTCAAATGAACCTACTCACTACTTTACCGTCACACTCTTCGCCAAGTTCCTCGGCATATCCGGGTCCTTTCCCCTCTTCACGGCGAGGAAGTAACTGAGGATTTGAATCGGAATGATGTTCACGATGGCCTGGGCGGCACCGGCCTCTGGAACCTTGAGCCAGTCGTCGAAGGCCTCGTTGTTCTGTGGCGCCACGCCGATGGTGAACGCGCCGCGTGCCTTGAGCTCGATGGTATTGCTCACAATGTCCTGCGTCACTTCGTCGTTGCCGACGAGTGCGATGCACGGCGTTCCGCTTTCAATCAGGGCAATGGGGCCGTGTTTGAGTTCGCCTCCGGCAAATCCTTCTGCGTGGATGTAGCTCACTTCCTGAATCTTGATCGCGCTCTCGAGGGCCATCGGATAGTTCCAGCTCTTGCCGATGATATAGAGGTCCTCATGCTCGCGGATCCTGTCTGCTAGGGATTCGATCCTCTGGATGTAGCGCGGGTTCAACATGTCGTTGATCTTCGATGACGTTTCGAGGAGCAGCGTTTTCCCCTCATGCAACCTGTCGACGAGTGCGTAGGCAATCAGCATGAGAGCAGCCATCTGGCCGGTCATCGCTTTTGTGGATGCCACGGCGCGTTCCGGGCCTGCGTTGATGAGCAATGTGTAATCGGCCTCGCGTGCGATGCTCGATCCCTCGACGTTGACGATCGCGAGCACCTTCGCGCCCTTCTTCTTGGCTACTTTCATCGCCTCCAGCACGTCAGCGGTTTCGCCGCTCTGGGAGACCACGATGAGAAGGCTCTCCTTTTTCAGGAAGTGATGGTAGAGCTTGAATTCGCTCGCGGGAGCGAAATTGACGTGATGCTCGGCGACGACGGAAAAGAAGTACTCCGAAGCCATGCAC
>VGKZ01000003.1 GCA_016866815.1 Candidatus Peregrinibacteria bacterium
CCAGAACTGCCCCCTCCATTTCCACCCATAAGTCCACCCGGTCCGCCTCCAGCGGGACCTGCCGTCTGCCCATCCGACCCTCCTCCATCGGAGCCTGCCGTCTGCCCATCCGACCCTCCTCCATCGGGACCTGCTGTCTGCCCACCCGCCCCTCCGCCAGCACCTTCTAATGGGTTGTTTTGACGGCATGTAGACGGGCCCGAACCAACCGCCTGAATGCAATATAGTTTTACACCCGATAAATATCCATTTGAACCGCAATTAAGGCTCCCGACTACACATGCACAATTTGGATCGGGATTACTAGCACTATTATCCCCTTC
The DNA here is from genome assembly GCA_016866815.1 of Candidatus Peregrinibacteria bacterium. Taxonomy (GTDB): domain Bacteria; phylum Patescibacteriota; class Gracilibacteria; order Peribacterales; family Peribacteraceae; genus VGKZ01. The sequence continues at coordinate 324 of VGKZ01000003.1, forward strand.
ACAATCAGCACAATTTACCGTCTCAGGGCCTACAATATCACATGCGCCTTGCATTTTCATTCTATGAACGCAATCTGGATATTGCGAACAATCACTATATTGTCCAACTTTTCTGTGAGGAACGGGACAATCCGGAATGCCTGGAGGAATGATTGGGCAGGGAAAATCACCAAGGAGAGTACGGGAAGAGGAATGCTGTTTAAGAGCAACAAACGTCCCGACGAAGATCAGCATAAGCAACGCCCATTTCGGTTTACCCATTACGTGCGCCCTCAGCAATCTTCTAAAGAAATTCATCAAAGAATATCATAACAAGAAAGCAATACTGGGACTAGACCCTAATTGTGTTGCCTACACCCTCTTGTCCAAGAAACTTTACAGTGCTAGGCTCTTCCGCTGTTGGTCTATATTTTCGTCCTCTTCGGCTCCTTCTTCGGTATCTGCGCCATTCTCGGTGCGCGGGTGATGCTCCGCAACCGCACAGTCCGGCGCTTTGTTCGTGGAATTGTGCAGCGATCCAATGATGCGCTCGAGCGCGGTATGAACGCCGATGAGGTGAAGATCGAACGGCCGGCAGCTCGGACACGCGCATCGGCAGTGGAAATGCAGAAGCTTCGGATGTTGTTGCGTGAGTCGGAGAAAGTCGCCATGCGCGGGAAACACGAAGATACAGAAAAATTACTGATACAGGCACTGACCATTTCTCCGAAGTCCGTCGAAGCACGCGCCAAGCTTGCGCAGCTGTATCTCTCCATGGGTCGTGAAGCAAAAGCGGAAGCGCTCTATAGGGAATTGCTCCTTGAGCGTGATGATGTGTCCTTTTTCGCAAATCTGGGACTGACGTGTTACCGCCTGCGGAAGTTCGAAGAATCACGTGAGGCGTACGAAGCGGCGTTACAGCGGGACCCGAAGAACCCCGAACGCATGGCGGCACTCGGGAGGGCGGCCATGGCTGCGGGTCACTACGCGGAAGCGGCGGAGCTGCTGGAGAAAGCCAGCGAACGCATGGCGCGCGATACGGAGCTGCTCCACGTCCTCGGCAGTTGTTATGAGCAGATGGGCGATATTCAGTGCGCCGGAGACACGTACCGTCGCATCAACCGCATTCTTCCATACGACGAAGCGGTGAAAGACAAGATTGCTGCTCTGGCGGGAGCGTAAGAGTGTTCTGGGGGCTACCAATCACTCAATTCTACCTCCACGTCCCCCTGCACTTCCGTCTGGCAGCCCAAGCGTTCGGGGTCGTCGACAATGCCCATATTCTCCTCGCGTTCGTTACGCGGACTCAGGTGAGTCATTCCCTCTTTCACTCTGCACATACATGTCGTGCAGAAGCCGTTCCCCCCACAGGCATGTTCCATCGGGATGCCGTTATCGAGGGCGATCTGCAGGATGGTTTGACCATCCTGAGCTTCCACGGTTTTGACCTGGCCGGCGTAATGAAAGGTGACTTTGGGCACGAAGGTAGAGTACTTGAATACTTGAATACTGGAATACTGGGCCGGAAAAAATCTGCAGTTATCAGATAATTCCATCGAATGATCCACAGTACTCCAGTACTCTATTATTCCAGTATTCTCGTGGCTCCTACTCTCTCCATTTCCGGCCTGTGTGTCTCCGTTGATTCTACGGAAATCCTCCATGGTCTCGATCTGGAGGTGAACGAAGGCGAGGTTCATGCGATCATGGGGCCGAACGGTTCAGGAAAGTCCACATTGGTGAATGCGTTGATGGGACATCCCAAGTATACGGTTACGGCGGGGTCGGTACTGTTTCAGGGGAAAAATCTCCTCGCTATGCAGCCGCATGAGCGCGCGCAGGCAGGGGTGTTTCTTGCTTTTCAGTACCCGAAAGAAATTGCCGGCGTGACATTGCGGAGTTTTCTCTTCGCTGCACACAAGGCGCAGTCGGATGCCCGTAATCCGCACGGAAAAATTTCTTCCCCGATCAAATTTAAAAAATTTCTCGAAGAAGAGATGGCATCCCTGTGCATGGATCCCTCATTCGTTGAGCGTGCCATCAACAAGGGGTTTTCCGGTGGTGAGAAGAAGAAGGCGGAAATCCTCCAGTTGAAAATATTGCATCCGCTTCTTGCACTCCTGGATGAGACAGACTCGGGCTTGGACGTCGATGCACTGAAGATCGTCGCGGAGGGGGTCAATGCCATGAGAAAGGGGCCATTTTCAGCGTTGGTGGTGACGCACTACGCCCGAATTCTTCAGTACCTGCAACCTGACCGTGTGCACGTGATGGTTCGCGGTGCCATTGTCGAGACTGGTGGGGCGGACCTTGCTCATACTCTGGAAAAGGAGGGGTATGCACCATACGAGTCAAAGGCATGATACTGCGGTGTGAGGTACCCTTTGCTTTTGTCGGAACAGGTGTAGCATAGTCTGCTGCTATGGGTACGTTTCCTGAATTTGCCGAGCATGACTTTTCCAAGGTTACGGAGGGCGAACTGGCCGCTCACCTTGAGCAGCTGGAATGCAAATTGGCTGATCAGCACCCCAGAGATATAGCGCGATTATTCAATAGTATTTGCGCTCTCGTTGTAGAGGTCCACGGCTGCTTGCACCCCTCCCATGTAGCATCCGTTATTGATTGGTCGGTAGAGGATTTGCGCGATTATCTGCAGGAGGTGTTGAGGGGGCGGTCCTGATGTTACTTTCCCATGCGGGAATCCGTAGTAGAGGGTAGAATTTTTTCACTTTCCCCCTTTTCTATGGAAGACCATCGTCTCTTTCTCCGCCCGCCCCTCTGGCTGCCACTGATTGTGGTGTTGCTTGCCGGTGGCGCGTACATCGCGGGTAAATTCATCGAGACCCGCAATATGAACATGTTCACCATCAGCGTGCAGGGTGACGGCAAGGTCCAGGCCATGCCGGACATCGCGTCACTGTCCTTTGGTGTAACCACTGGTCGTCAGCCCACCGCGGAGGCCGCGATGAAAATGCTGACGCAGAAAATGACGAAGGTCATCGATTCCGTGAAGGCGGTCGGCATTGAAGAGAAAGATGTGTATACGCAGTATCTCTCCCTCAATCCTTCCTACGATTGGCAGGACGGGCGACAGGTGGACCGCGGATTCGAAGCCAGTCAATCGCTGACCGTGAAGGTGCGTGATCTTGCCAAGATCACAGAGGTCCTCGACAGTGCGGTGAAGTCGGGCGCAAACCAGGCCGGCAGTGTGAGCTTCACCATCGATGATCCGGAACTGCTTCAGGCGCAGGCGCGGGAAGAGGCGATTAAAGATGCCAAGGCCCGTGCGGAACTTCTGGCGAAGGATCTGGGTGTGAAGCTGGGCGAACTGCAGGGATTCTATGAGAACACGGGTGGGTACCCGATGCCATACATGGAACGTGCCGTGATGATGGATGCCAGTGTCGGGAAAGGAGGCGGCGGCATGGCCCCGCCCATTCCTTCCGGTGAGCAGGAGATTAATGTGAGCGTGAACCTGACGTACAGGATTCGGTAAAACACCAATGATGGTATTACGTAGAGTCGCACCGCGGTGCGACTCTACGTTGTCATATATCCCACAAATTCAATCCCGTTTCCTCATCGGCAAATCGTATGATTTCCTTCGAAGCGGGGTCGATAATGATTTCACATGTAACGCCGACGACGGCCTCGTGCAGATGTCCTGCGATCGCCTGGAAATTTGTGTCTCCGAGAACGATGTGTACATGAGGCGCAGGTTTGCCGTCTACTACGGCAACGTTCCCGAGCAGTGATGCAATTTCAAATTCACCCTTCCACGTCTTATCGTGGTATCGCTTATCCTCCATGGAGTAGTACCGCAGCGTCATCTCCGATGCCGCACCGATGCCGGATATGGAACCAGCGCGAATAGCATGACGGCAGAGGAAGTCCGCGATAGAAGCCATGATGGCTTCACCACGCTCTATTCGAAGAAACCAGCGTTTGTCGATGCAGCACTCTCGCATGACCGGATGATACACGTATCAGAGTGTCGCTTTCCTGTGGTTTCCCAGTTCATGGACGATGTCTGCGACGACGTCGTTGAATCCTTTTGCAGCCATCGACTTACGGACCGAGTATGCGAGCCATCCGCATGAGATAAGTCCCGATACGATGAATATGGCGCGCCATTCTTCGGGCCCGAGTCCGAGTGCGAAGCGGAAATTGCTCGTGATGAGTGCGAGGAGGATGGTCGTCACGGTGGAGAGAGGGGCGAGCCACTCTTTCTTGCCGAGGTTCGACATGTTTTTCTTCAGCGTGAGCAACATTTTGTCCTGCGTGACAACGATCAGTTTCTGGTCAGTGTTTTTGCTGATGTGCACGACGCGCGCATCCAGGTCCCCCGCGAGTCCGTTCAAGAATGAAATTTGCGCGCTCGCTGCGTTCTGTCTGGCTTCTTGAGGTATTTCTTCGGCGAGAATTTCACGCTCCTGTGTGACGGGGTACTTCAGGAAGCGGCTGATGGTGGGACCCATTGGAGTGAGTGGAAAGATGAAAAGTGAGTGAATGTACTTTCCAAAAAGCTCCTTGTCAAAAGGTTTTCTACAAAAGCTTCCTTCACCCACGCACCAGGAGGTTCAGCTCGTCAGAGCGTCACAGAATGATAGGTTGAAGATGGAGCACGGTGGCCTCCGGTGCGGGGTTTCGCACAGCTTCACTCGTCATCATCCAGGTTTTCATTGCCATCTTCCTCGTCATCATCTTCATCTTCCTCGTCTTCCTCTTCAGCAAAAGGGTCTTCTTCGAGCTCGTACTCATCACCTTCCTCCTGCTCCTCCGCATCGTCTTCCATCGAAATATCGTCTTCGTCATCATCGTCACCGTGTGCGCTGCCGAAGGAGAAATCGAATTGCATGGGGGTGGGAGGGGATACAGCGCGTATTTTCGATATTTTTGTGCGCTGCGCAAGAGAAAAAAGTCCCGGAACAGCTATTGTACTGATTTCTGTCTATTTACTCGCTACAAAAACACGCAGAGGTGGCAGAGTACGGGTACTTTCATGGCTTTCACCGCCGGGAACGCTCTTTGCAGCTGGCCTTCGACACTCTTGCGATAGAGAAACACGATAAATACGCCGTTCTCCGTAAGAACGCTCTTCGTATTGCTCAGGATTGAGGAGCGGACGGACTCAGGAATAACACTGAACGGTATGCTTGCCAACACGCAATCAGCGCGGGACACGCCGCATGTGACAAGGATCTTCTGCACATTCTCAGCGCTATCACAGAAGACCTGTACGCGCGGGTCTCCGGCGAACTTCTTCTCCAGGAATGCCGCCATCTCCGGCGATCGTTCGATGAGGATCAGCAACCCGTCCGGCGGGAGCTTCCCGCACGTCAGAATTGCCTGCGTGACGGGGCCCGTTCCCGGACCGTATTCCACGATGGTGCGGACTCCTGCGGGTATTTGTGCTGCGACGGCTTTCGCACTGCGCTTTCCCGTTGGCAGCACAGCAGAGATGCGGAATGGATGATGGAGGAATTGTCCGAAGAAGGTGAGGTGTTCCATGGTGGCAGTATGACGGATATTGACATTGTTCGAAATAGTGTGCCTTCCTCATTGAGTCATATTTGCGTGTAAGAGGTGGTGGATTGCAATAGGGCTGAAATACCTACCTTTCGCACTTGTCATTGCCTGTACAGGTCTTTAGTCTGCCCGCCATTTATGACGGGGTATCACTTTATACAGGCATACAATGCACAAGAGGAGAATGCGGCGCATTTCCTGATTCCGGGAAAAGACGGCGCCGCATGTGCACAGAAACTCTCAGAAGCCGTGGGTGACGGGTACGTACCGTTTCTCATCGAACCGATACGGCAGGCTCTCGATGATATCATTGCCTGTGCCGTTGAGGCAGGGCTGACGTCGTGGACGCCTGCGGCATTGAATTCATTTCGCAATGAGGTGCACACGTATGCTCTCGATATTGTTTTCAGAACGCATGTATCGGGTGCGATCGCACTGCGACCGTACACAAAACCGGCAGAGTGCTGTCCTCCCGAGACCATGTTGGCGGGATATCTGGAGCGTCAGAATGAAGAAGGGCGTATTGAGCTTTCCGGGGACGATGTTCTGGATTTCGTCATCTGCCAGATGCGTGATGTCATTGATGGCGAATGCGAGCGTATTCTTGAGGGTGGAAGGCAGAATTAACGGGAGATTACGACGATTGAAGCCGATTCGGTGCTACGATTACCTTCTATGGCCGACCCCGTTTTTGCAGGTCTCTCCCGTGACGTTTTCGACGCGCATAATCCTTCTCCCTATGTGGACGGGGTACAGAGAGGATTGAACGAATCGCTGGTGCGCAGAATCAGCGCCGATAAAAACGAACCGGTGTGGATGCTGGAACACCGGCTGGAGAGCCTGCGGATTTTTCTCGAAAAGCCTGTGCCATTCTGGGGTGCGGATCTCTCAAAACTCGATCTGGATAACATCATCTACTACGCCAGACCGGGCACCACAGAGACAGACAAGTGGGAGGAGGTTCCGGAAGACATTCGCAAGGTCTACGACCGCCTTGGGATTCCCGAAGCAGAGCGCCGCATGCTCGCAGGCGTGGGCGCGCAGTACGAGAGTGAAATGGTGTATCACAAGCTCAAGGAAAAATGGGAGAAGCTCGGTGTCATCTTCCTGGATATGGATGATGCGCTGGAGCAGTATCCGGAGATGGTGCGCGCATATTTCATGAAGTGCGTTCCGGCATCCGACCACAAGTTTTCCGCTTTGCACGGCGCTGTTTGGAGTGGTGGCACATTTTTGTATGTGCCACCTGGGGTGAGCGTAGTCGAACCCCTGCAAGCGTACTTTCGCATGAATGCGAAGAACATGGGACAGTTTGAACACACATTGATCATCGTCGACGAAGGGGCGAGTGTGCACTACATCGAAGGGTGCAGCGCACCGAAATATGGAAGCCAGGGGCTGCACGCGGGGCTTGTCGAGATCTTTGTGAAGGAAGGCGCGAAGGCGCGGTACAGCTCCGTGGAAAACTGGAGCCGTGATACGTATAACTTAAACACCAAGCGCGCGATTGTGCAGAAGGACGGTGTGATGGAGTGGATCGGTGGGAACATGGGGAGCGGCACGACGATGCTGTACCCGTGTTCGGTTCTCGTTGGTGAAGGTGCGCGGTGCGATCACATGGCCATTGCGTTTGCGAATGCGGGGCAATGGCAGGACACAGGCGCGAAGGTCATTCATCAGGCGCCGCACACGTCGTCGAAAGTGATCAGCAAGTCCGTGAGCAAAGGCGGTGGGACCGCTGTGTATCGCGGTCTTCTCAAGATCGCCCCCCACGCGCATGACTGCACTGCGAACGTCGAATGTGATGCGCTGCTCCTCGACGAGTTCTCCCGCACAGATACCATCCCCGATATTCAGGTTCGCAATAACGACGTGACCATCGCCCACGAGGCGACGGTGGGGAAGCTCTCCGAAGAGGACATCTTCTACCTCGCGACTCGCGGCATTCCGGAAGAGGAGGCGAAGGCGATGATCGTGAACGGCTTCATCGAACCGATTGTCCGGTTGCTGCCTCTCGAGTATGCAGTGGAAATGAACAGGCTCATTGAACTCGAGATGGAAGGTTCCGTTGGTTAACGAGGCTTTCTCCCTAGGCCTCTGCGCAAATGTGCCCTCGATTGTTCCCGTTGCATCGTAATTGCTTCTTTCGTGTTTGTCGCACTTCCATCGGTGATCTGTTCCAGTACTTCTTCGTACCACCCCAAGCGCCCAAGCACACGTTTCTGAAAGGTGGGATACGGTATTTTGCCGTATTCTTTCGGGTATCGCATCTGATTCCACACATCCGTGCGGTCGGCATAGAAACCTAGTGCAACGAGTTCCCGGATGAGGTGCTCTACTTTTCTCTGTTGGTTTCCGAGTGCCACCACTAGTCTTGGATCTTCAAACGCGTCATGAAGTGGGGCCAGTTCTGCGCGAAGGCTTCGAATGTACGCGAGCACGGTTTGCGCGTGCGTCACAAATTGCTCCTCCATTTCGAATGCCGGAAATATGCGCTGCACTTCCACTATAAAGTTATTTTATACTAAAAATGTATTATTTGCAATATCCTCTATTGCTTGTATTAGCTAGACCTAGAGCCATTTTGAAGACTTTCAAATATTTTTGGCATCATTTGCCTGAATTGCCCCATAGCTCTACGGAGCGTTTGTACCACACGGAGACTTCCCCACGGAATGGACTGCTCATTCTCCCGGAGCTTTGAAATATTCAGCTCATGTAACCACAGTGCCAGCTCCATGTCCGTGAGTCCCTCGGGTGGTTGCTGCAGCATGGCTGAACGAACCTGCATCGCCTGTGCACTCTGTACGGCATCTATCGCTTTTCCACTCTCCATGCGCTTGAGCAGACCTTCGATCCAGTACCGCTCCCGCGCTACAGTCTCGATGAGTTTCGGGGCAATATCTCTCTCCGTCAGCCCCAATGCAAGCAGCACATCGACAAGTGCGAATGCCTCGCGTGGAGAAATGCCCTTGTATGTTCCCACCGGTGCGTCCTCACGCTGAAACGGCGGCTTGCGCAGTCCGGTGTGGCTGAGGGGTTCTCTGGGGAACGGCAGATGCCTCTGAAATGTCTCTGTAGAGCCATTTTTCATAGAGTACGGTATACATCTCTGCAGCCGGGTCGGCAATGGATTCCCCACATTTCCTGTCCTGCAGATTGGACGCAGGAACCGCTTTTCACCACACTGGTTTCATGGAGTTTTTCGAAGGGGCATCGGGAAATCTCGCCGGTTCACTGATTGCCGTGGAACCGGACGCCGCAGTGTTCTCTCTGGCGATACCTGCACGCACCCCGTCAGGAACGACAGTGTCCTATGCTGTCACAGATGCCCATGCGCATCTGTGCGTCATCGCGGGTGAGGATGCAGTGGCGACAGTATTTCTGCATTGCAGAGGCTGCCGTTGCGCGGTAGAAGTGTTCGTTGGCAAAGGGGCGACGCTGGAGATAATTTGCCTTCAGTCCTCCGGCGCAGGCGCTGTGTCCATCACACAGAGAAGCAGTATTGCGGAGGGAGGGACCATTCACTGGCGCAATGTGACGCTTGGCACTTCTGTGACGCAGGATCTGGAATCCAGGATTACAGAGCCGAATGCGGTGAGCGATATCGACTGGGTCTCCTTTGCTCTAGGCCAGGAGCGGCAGACGCTGACAGCACACAATGTATTTAATGCCGCGCGCGGCGGCGGTGAAATTACCATGCGCGGGATTGCGCAGGATCGCGCGCACGCCAAGTGCTCCGGCATGATCATCATCGGTGAAGGGGGAGCGGGGACTGATTCCTACCTGACGCAGGATGTCCTGATGCTCGATCCCACTGCGAAGGTGGATGCCGTACCGGGTCTCGAGATTCGTACCAATGACGTCAAAGCCAGCCACAGCGCCACTGTGGCACGCATTACACAGGAAGACCTGTTCTATTTCGCCGCAAGGGGGATAGAGGACGGTGAAGCGAGAGGGATGCTTGTCGAAGGGTTCCTGGGAGAGCTACTGGCAAAGATTTCAGACGCAGAAGTACGAGGTGTGGTGGAGGAGGCGATTCACAATAAACTTGGTTCTCAGCTGTTGTGTTCCTGAGTTCTTAGGTGTCATCAACGTAAGAACTTCATTGTCCTTCCACTTTCAACTGCTGCATTCCTTCTGGCGTTACCAAAATCAGCTCCGGACTGAGTTTGTACTTCTCTTCAGCATCGTATTCCGTGCGCACTTGATTGGTGAATTGGACCCCCAGAGAGAAGCTCGGGTGCCAGAAGATCAGGAAATCACGGGTTGGAACGGCGGCAATGAATTCGTCACCCAATTCACGGCTGACGGCATTGCGTACGGCGGCACTCAGCAGGCGCACTGCGCTGTAGCCGTCGTCGACTTCCACGATGACGTACGTTTCCTCCTTACCCTCACCCGCTTCTGCCACTTCGATATTCAGATCCTCCGAGCGATCTTCGAGGTTTTCCATCGCCGTTTCCATCAGTGTGTCCTGATCAATACTCCACTCTTCCAGGTTGCCCGGATCCACGAAGGTGTAGGTCGTTTCTTCATCAACAACGAAACCAATATCGACATCGGGTAGGAAGGGTTTCACGACGAGGGGTACTTTCGTTTTATTCTCCGCTGGTATGAGCTGGGGCAGGATGGAGTCCTGTACCGCTTCCCACGGCGTTTGCGGCTTGTGGCTGCAGGAGGTGAGGAGGACGCAAGTAAGGCTCAGTAGCGTGATCGACTTCAGATGTATATTCATGGGAGAAGTATGGATTTTTCAGACATATGTGAAAAGAGAGAAAAGGACATTTTTCGTTGAATGAGAAATATGCAAAGCAGAAATTAAATAAGTGTCGCGAAGGCAAGCTTTGCTTGCCTGGAGCGACTCCTTTGAGGGAAGAGAGAGCTCGTGAGAGAGAAACCGTAGGTTTATCTCTCACGCTTAAAAGCTCTTTCACCGCATCGCAGAATGAGTAGTGATTCCGGAGCCCCTTCGCCTAGGCTAAGGGTTGGTAGTATCCGGTCAATCAAACGCATGTTGGCTGAAACTACCGCCATTGCATGCACCAAAGAAAAATTCCCTGGTAAGGAAGTGTTCCATCCGCAGGTTCTCCTACGGATACCTTGTTACGACTTAGTCCCAATCAGCAGCTTCACCGTGGTACCCCCTCTTGCGAGTAAAGGTGCTTCAGGTGCTTCTGCCTTTCATGACTTGACGGGCGGTGAGTACAAGACCCAGGAACATATTCACCGTGACGTAGCTGATTCACGGTTACTAGCGATTCCAACTTCATGAAGTCGAGTTGCAGACTTCAATCCGAACTGAGACCGGTTTTGTGGGATTTGCTCCGCCTCGCGGCTTCGCTACCCTTTGTACCGGCCATTGTAGCACGGGTGTTGCCCCAGGCATAAGGGACACGCTGATCTGACGTCATCCCCACCTTCCTCCGCCTTGGAGGCGGCAGTCTCCTATGAAAAAGCAACATAGGATGAGGGTTGCGCTCGTTTGCTGACTTAACAGTACACCTCAAGGCACGAGCTGACGACGACCGTGCATCGCCTGTCTTAGAGTTCCTTGCGGCACTTCCGCATTTCTGCGGAATTCCCTAGATGTCAAGCCTGGGTGAGGTGCTTCGCTTATCATCGAATTAAACCCCATGCTCCACCGCTTGTGTGGGTCCCCGTCTATTCCTTTAAGTTTTAGTCTTGCGACCGTACTCCTCAGGCGGCGAGCTTACCGTGTTAACTTGGGCACTGGAACAGATTGATGTTCCAACACCGAGCTCGCATAGTTTAGGGCGTGGACTACGGGGGTATCTAATCCCCTTCGCTCCCCACGCTTTCGTCCCTCAGCGTCAGTACATGCCCAGCATCCTGCCTTCGCTTTTGGCGTTCCTTCGTGGATCAACGGATTTTACCCCTACACACGAAATTCCAGATGCCTCTGCATGACTCTATCTCGGGAGTTTCCGACACATACACGGAGTTGGGCTCCGTGCTTTTACATCAGACTTTCCGAATCGCCTACGGACGCTTTACGCCCAGTGATTCCGAGTAACGCTTGCACCTCTCGTATTACCGCGGCTGCTGGCACGAGATTAGCCGGTGCTTTCTCCTGAGGTACCGTCAAAAATTTCGTCCCTCAGAACAGAAGTTTACAACAGAAACTGTCTTCATCCTTCACGCGGTGTCGCTCCGTCAGGGTTGCCCCCATTGCGGAAGATTCCTCACTGCTGCCTCCCGTAGGAGTATGGGCCGTGTCTCAGTCCCATTCTGGCTGGTCGATCTCTCAATCCAGCTACCCGTCATAGCCTTGGTAAGCCGTTACCTTACCAACGAGCTGATAGGCCGCAGGCCCCTCCCAGACCGCGAAAGCTTTACTCTTTCGAGACCATCCGGTATTAGCCCGCCTTTCGGCGGGTTATCCCTGAGTCTGGGGCAGGTACCAACGTGTTACGCAGCCGTTCGCCACGGGTCTGAACCCGTTCGACTTGCATGTGTTAGGCGCACCGCTAGCGTTCACTCTGAGCCAGGATCAAACTCTTCAAAAAGAATCGAAGAGTAGACCTCTGTCTAACCGGAAACTTTCGTCTCCGGAGAGTTCAAAGGAAAACTAGTAATAAATGTCTATAGATATTCGTGCTTCCCGCGGGGACGCGGGAGACGAATTTGCACTTCTCATTATCTGCGATGCTGTGAAAGAGCTCTCGAGCTCTTTCACCCTGAGCGAGCCCCGAGCGTAGTCGAGGGACGAGTCGAAGGGTGTCTTCGTCGCTATGAGTGAAAGGAGCTCTCGCCCCAGCAGCATTGATAGAGGGCGAAAGCCGACTAGCAACCAGATGGGGTGTAATTCTTGCCTCCGTTGCCCGCCAAAGACGGGAATTGGGAGGAAGCTGGGACATTGTAAGGCCCAAATAGGCACGGTCAATAGGATTCCGGTGAGAATTTTGATGCTCTGCACTGCCGGACCACCACTTCCGCAAGCAGCCCGAAGAGCCCTATTTGCAGTCCGGTGAGCAATATCAGCACGCTGGCATCGGAAATGTTGTCCTGATAGACCAGGGTGTCCACGGCGTAGATCAAACCAACGACCATAAGGATAGCCGACGGCCATGCGAAGAACTGCAGAGGACGGAAGTAAGTGACGATACGGACGATGAGACCGAGGAACGTCAGGAAATTCCGAATCCCGTTGAACCCGCTGGACATGGAGCTGGTGCCTTTGCGCTTGAAGTAATCGATGGGGACGAACAGGACGAGGTAGTCGCTCGTCAGTGCCGCGAGGGTGATGGTGATGGTAAAGGAAAAGCCCTGCGGGTAGAGATGCATGAATTCCAGTGCCATCGACCGCCTGAATACGCGCATGCCGGAGTTGTTATCGGGGATGCGAATGCCCGTAAGGCTGTTGGCCAGCATGTTCACGACGGCCTTTGCCGGACGACGAACCCAGGGGATCTGCACACCCTGCTTCGTGCGCGCACCTACCACCATATCGGCGCCACTCTCTTTCATGGTCTTCAGGAGTTTCGGGAAATCATTGATGGGGTACGTGCCGTCGGCGTCGATGATACCGACGATGTCACCTTTCGCGCGACGGAGAGCAGTCTTCATTGAAGCGCCATAACCGCGGTTGACCGGATGCGTGATCACGGTCATACCCTGCACGGAAAGATTGTTGAGAATTTCTGCGGAGCCGTCCGTACTGCCATCGTTCACTACGAGAATTTCAAACGGCATCCCGATTCGCGAAAGCACGTCATGCACCGAATGAACGGTGTCGACGATAGCTTCCTTTTCGTTGTAGACGGGGATGATGAGGGAGAGCATGGCGACGCGGGCGGACGTAGGGGGTAGGCGTAGGGAATTGTAGCGCAGGATTTCCTATTCTATGCATCATCCGTCACAAATTTCATTTCTCGCAGACCTCTGCGTTTCGTCGGTTTGCTTGCGGCTTTCCAGCTCTTGCGGAGGATAGTGAAGACGGGACCGATGACACACAGCGGCAGGTGTTCCACGGTCCATCGCATGACCCGCGTACTACCTGCAGTGAAGAAGAACCATAGACACCACTCAATCATGATGCGCGGGAGAGGAATGTGCGCCGGGCGGTACCCGTATTCCGGTGCGACACCTTTCCAGCTATTGCGGATGAAGCTGCCCCGCTTCTTGAAATCGAGCATGTGTCCGTGCATGGCGAGTACTTCATCTGTCGGAATCTCATTCAGGGTCAGCAGTCCCGCACTACGCATGCTTTCAAGAAGATCTTTTCCCTGTGCGCTTCGTGCAAGAACGACGGAGAATCCTCCGCCTTGTTTTTCGTAGCGCGGGCTCCACGCGTCACCGACGGAAATGTCGGTAAGCTCGTTCATGAAATCCGGAATCTGTCTGCAGCCGCGCGTGATGAAGAAGGGGATGAGGTAGTTGTAGTGAAATTTGTCCGCAGAGAGCACTCGGCCGTTCTTCAGCGTGATCTTCAGTTTCCCCGGCCATTCGCCAGCGCGGTACCGCAGCTCCGTGATTTCCCTTTCAGAGCGCACCCCGTTGCTGCGCAGGAAGCTGCGAATAGCTTCGCATGTCATCTGTGTACCCGTATAAGGACCCAGAACGTACTTGATGTGTCGTACGGAAGGATGTTCCATCTGCTGGAGCTTTCTGATTCCTGCAACCTGATCGGGCAGGCCTACGTATGCGAGAGGTCCTTCTTCCTGTGCGAGCGTTGCGAGAATGGTATTCACGGGTGTCTCACTGTAGACACTCTGCGCACATGCGAGGATCTCTTCTCTTGTCCGTGCAACGACAGGTTCCGCTTTCCACGGGTCAGTGTTTCCCATCCTCAGACACACCGCGCCGCGGATGCATCCTTTTTCCAGAAGGTGAATCAATGCCTGGGTGATCACACCACCCGATGCGCCAGCCCTCCGGAGTGCTTCGTCCGATGCATGACCAATGTATGCCTGCTCCACTGTTCCCGTCAGCCAGCTCTGCGGTTCTTTCCCGAACACAAAACGATTGAGTGCTGGATAATCGCAGAAGCGGGCGGGACAGGCGTCGTACACTGCGCGTGGAACGGGAGCAGGATTGCTCGTCCGCACGATGCTCAGAGCGCCGTTCTGTTCCTGATACGCCAGTGTGCCGTCACTGATGCCAACAGCGGTGCCGCATGCGGTGTCGAGGTGCGTATCGATGACATCGGCTTTCAATTTGTGCCACCACAGATCAGTACTCTTTTTACAAACAAATGTCCGTCTCAGGGCAATCATGCGCAAAAACCACTTTGGGAGCATTTTCTCTAACCAGTAACCAATAACTAATAACCAATTCGGGCCAGCAGGCACCAGTACGAATGTTTTCTCCGTGACAACTTCCAGTCCTGCGTGCGCAAATGCTGCGAGGATTTCTCTCCGCGGCACCATGCGGTGCGGACCTTCGCCATGATCAAATTTGAGGAATGCACTCAGCGCATGCACGGGTTCCCAGAGGGTGTTCGGGGTCGTGAGGACGAGTGTCCCGTTTCCCGTGAGGAGTCTTCCGAGCTCTTCGATGTATTCGGTCGGCCATGGAACATGTTCAAGCGTTTCGTAACTCAGGACAACGTCGAATGACGCGTCATCGAATGGAAGCCGGCAAGCAGTCATGACCGTTACCGGTGCCTGGATGCCATGCTTTGCGAAGTTCGCCTCCGCACGAGTCTTGAATGTTGGCGCCATGGCGACACACGTGAAACGTGCATCGGGGTAGCGTTCGCTGAAGAAGACCGTGCCGTTTCCTGTCCGACAATCACAGTCGAGCACGCGCGCGTTCTTCGGAAATGCACAGAGGGGAGCGCTGTCACGGAAGCGGCGCATGTAGGAATCGATCGCGGCGTTCTGCGCATCGTAGTTGGGAGAATGATCCCAGTGTGCCGCCACGTCCCGGAGGGTCCAGTTCTTCACGGTGCCTCTATCGTACCCCTTTGAGCCAGTACCAACCTCCCAAAAAGCCACTCAAGATGATGGAAACGAACATCAGAAAAGCCAAGGCTACAGCCTGTTCCGGTGGAATACCGTAGGGAGCAAGGAGAAGAACGAGTGCGGCGTCCCGTGTACCGAGACCGGACGGTGCGATGGGCAGAAGAGAGAGGATGCCAGCGAAAGTGATGACCGAAACAAGTATGGGCAATCCGGTTTCGATGCCCACAGCGCGTGCCAGTGTGATGGCCCATGCGAAGTGCATGATCCATGCACATACCGTCCAGAGAGTGATGGCGGTGTAGGAGCCCAGTGCAATGTCTTTGAGGAGGTTGCGTAACCACTTCCGGAACGGGAGTGCAATGACAGCGCCGAGGAGAATGCAACCGATTGCATAAGCAGACCACTGCCATCCAAACAGGATGCCGACCCCGGCGGCGGCGAAGAGTCCGACGCAAACTGTATCGATCACACGATCGAGGATGGTGATCATGAGCGCCGTCGCCATACGCATACCAGCTGCACCGAGATATGCGGCTTTTCCCATCTCCCCGATTTTCCCTGGCAGGATGCACGCGAGGAAAATTCCCACATTCATTATTTCCCAGTGCCTCTGCATTGGCAGCGTGATTCCCGCAGCGTGTACCAGTTCTTTCCAGCGGTTCGTCCTGCAGAAATAGATGAGGAAGACGAGGGGAAAGGAAAGTGTCAGGAGCAGTTTGTCTGCAGTTGCAAGCTCGCGGATAAGCTGTTGTGCGTCGATGGATGAGAGAATCCACAGAAACAGCAGCACGCCAATGAGCTTGAGAGCCCAGAGACCAATGCGTTTCCTCATTGGAGTGTGTAGATCGAAAATCTCTCGTCCGTGTAGATCATCTTCGCTTCCTTCGGCACCTGCGGATTCCATTCCACGTTCCGGTCTGTGACGATGTAGTGCACGTTGTACTTCCTCAGATACTTCACATACGCACGTTGAATCGTTGCATGTAGAGCAAGAGTCTTGTCGATGAATGCCTGCCCCCCGATTTCATCGATCAGCGTTGCCGGCTGCCAATCGCCGGGAGGTTTTTTACCTGCGAGTCCGTAGAGCAGTGCACGGATGATGCCGCTCAACGAATGGTCGGGATACGCATTCTTGTACATGATCAGCTCCTTGTGCCGCAGACCAGAGTAATCACTGACGCGTTCAGCGAGTGAAGCGGCGTTGACCGTATCGATATTGTAGGCGAGGAACCGTTCCAGTAGCTCATCGTCCGGGACCGGGTAGAGCTCCGCGCGGGGGAAATACAGCACGCCGTGTTCAGAGTAGAGGGGGATGATCTGCGAAAGGCGCTCCGGCGCGAGGATGACGCTCGGAGGAATGTCATTGCCGCTGAAGTATGCGAATATCCGTTCATAATCCTGCGTCAGCGTATGTTGCTCAACGATTTCATCACGGTGGCACAGGTATCCGTAAGAATTCTGGCGAATGAAAACGCGATTCACCGTTGTGAAGACCAGTGCGGCGAGGCACATGCCGATCAGCACTCTTGGCAGGAGGGCTTGCCGCTGCCGGAATGACGTGATCATGACCGGGATCGTCACGACATTCACCATAAGTCCCAGTCGCCAGGGGTGCGTGATGAAGTCCATGACCAATCCTGTCACCGTATTGCTGAGCGCGGCAATGACGACCGCGCTTGCGAGGAGAAGCAGCAATAGTTCTCCCTTCGAAAAGCGGCGCTTATTGTCATAGGCACGCAACAAAAGCAGTACGACGATCGTGGTGATGGAGTATTTGTTATTCATGATCGTCACCGGCAGGACGGCGTGCGTCGAAAGCATTCCGACTCTCTGATTGATGAGCTTCGCCGCAGGATCGGTGAAGAGTGCGATGGTTGTGAGGATCTGCGGGAGACAGACGATGATCATGCCGATGCCCATGATCGTCATCTGTTTCAGCATCTTCGTATCCCGTTGCCAGAGTGCCGCAAGAAACAGGAGGCCCAGAGACGTGAAATTCTGCATCCATAGGTGTGGATAGATGTAGAAACCCAGCGCCGAAACTATGCCGAGAGCAATGGAGCGCTTTGCATCGTACGGCTTCTCCAGCACTCCAAGCAGGGCGATCATAAAGAGCCCGAAAACGGGGTACACCGTTTGCATGAAGACGGGACGGAGGATGAAATTGCTCATGGATGCAGTGCCGAGCACCGCGATGATCAAGGAGAGCAACTGATGCCTGTTCGTCAGGCGCAGACACAGCGCGTACAAGATTCCACCCGTGAGTGTGGCATACAGAAGCGCATTGACGGCATACACCGCATTGATATCCGCTCCGAGCAATCCCGGAATGGCCGCGAGCCAGACCGATAGCAGCGGTGCGGGGTATGCAGCGGTGCTGTATTCGAGTAGATACGGATTGCCAATCATCCAGTTTCCATGAAGAACTTTCTGGATCTGGATCATGTAATAAATGGAATCCACCTCCAACTGCGTGAGGATCGTCGGGAGCCATGCACCGAGTACGATTCTGCTGAATATGAACGGCACGGACATGGTCAAAGCCGATCCAACCACTGCGGCAATCCAGAAGAGGGTTTCCCTGCGGTGCATACCGGAGAGTATACGGTATCGTTCCTACTCTTCCATTCAGGTATCTTGTTTTGCCGCCTTTTTATCCGATCTTTTCCGCTGAGATGATCAATGCATGCCCGCGTTTCCAGAGCGGGATCATCACCGCATCTTCCACCCTACAGAGAGGAATCAGAACGGCCAGTGCAGCGCGGAGTGCTTTGTACGGGAACGTCTTCGCGGCATCCAGCAGCTCACTCTGTGCTTCGAAGCGTTTGCGCCTTGCGAGGAACACCACCTTCGTCAGCTCCATGATGAGTTCCGAGAGGAGGAAGATCGCCTGCTTCACTTCGAGAACGCGGTAGCCGTTGTCCGAGAGTTTCTTCGACAGATCTTCAGGCATGTAACCGTCACGGAAGTGAAATTCTCCGCCGTGATGATGGCCGAGCTGCTTGAGCTTCGAGTGTGCACGGAATCCTT
Source organism: Candidatus Peregrinibacteria bacterium (assembly GCA_016866815.1). GTDB lineage: Bacteria > Patescibacteriota > Gracilibacteria > Peribacterales > Peribacteraceae > VGKZ01. The sequence goes on from VGKZ01000003.1 coordinate 18,791, forward strand.
TCAATGAAGGCGTAGTGATCACCACGCGCCCGCCCGGCTTCAGCACTCTGCGGATTTCCCGCAATACCTTCGCATCGTCTTCCACATGTTCGATCACTTCGCAGAACATGATTTTGTCGAAGGTGTTATCAGGATAGGGGATCTGCTCTGCGCTGCCGACATGCGCGTCCTGCGTAATGTGTTCGCGCACGAATGCCACCGATTCAGGACTGACGTCGATGCCGTGGAGCTTTGCGCCGCTCTCCTTCAGTTTCAACAGGAAGTAGCCCAGGCCGCAGCCGCAGTCGAGGACGGTTTCACCGGGCTGCACATCCAAAAGGGTGAGAACGGATTCACGCATGCGCACATTGATATTGCCGTGCAGCACATGTGTGCGGGGGGTGAGTTTCATGCGTAAATGGTACAATCCTCTGACCGGATTGCCAGTCTTTTTCTGCAGTGTTTTGCTGTTTAATGCGCTTTACGGTGGTATCGTTTCTCCATGGCAGGGTACACCCTCACCCATCTCCGCCAACTCGAAGCAGAGAGCATCTTCATCTTCCGTGAGGTAGCTGCAGAGTTTGCGAAACCGGTCATGCTGTATTCCATCGGCAAGGACTCATCGGTGTTGCTCCACCTGGCACGCAAGGCGTTTCATCCGGGCAAGTTGCCGTTCCCGTTGATGCACATCGATACGACGTACAAGTTCAGGGAGATGATCGCCTTCCGTGACCGTTACGTTCGTGATGAGCTTGGGCTCGATCTCATCGTGCACACGAATCAGGAAGGAGTCGCGAAGGGTATCAACCCCTTCGATCATGGCAGTGCGCGCTACACCGACATCATGAAGACCGACGCACTCAAGCAGGCGCTTGCGAAGCATGAGTTCGATGCTGCAATCGGAGGTGCACGCAGAGATGAGGAAAAGTCGCGCGCGAAGGAACGAGTCTTCTCTTTCCGGAACAATAAGCAGAAATGGGATCCGAAAAGCCAGCGACCGGAGCTCTGGAGCCTGTTCAACGCCCGTGTGAACAAGGGTGAGAGTATGCGTGTCTTCCCGTTGAGCAACTGGACGGAGATCGACGTGTGGGCATACATCGAGCTGGAGAAGATTCCGGTTGTTCCGCTCTATTTTGCCAAAAAAAGGCCGGTAGTCCGCCGCGGCGGCACCCTGATCATGGTCGATGATCACCGTCTTCCCCTGGAACCCAGAGAAGTGCCGGCGCAGAAAATGGTTCGCTTCCGCACGCTCGGTTGCTACCCGCTCACTGGTGCGGTGGAATCCAGTGCGACGACGGTTCCGGAAATCATTTCCGAACTTCTCTCTTCGGACAGTTCCGAACGCAAGGACCGTCTGATCGACAGTGATCAGCCTGCGTCCATGGAAGAGAAGAAAAAAGCCGGATACTTCTAATATGCGTCCTTCACTCGTCACCAAAGGCGATATCCATACCTTCCTGAAGGAATACGATTCCGCGGGACTCGTGCGCCTCCTTACCTGCGGTAGCGTCGACGACGGCAAGAGTACCCTGATTGGCCGACTCTTTCTGGATGCAGCCGTTCTTCCCGGGGATACGCTGGCTGCCCTGGAAGAAGATTCCAAGCATCACGGCACACAGAACGGCGCACTGGATCCGGCACTCCTCACCGACGGCCTCAAAGCCGAGCGCGAGCAGGGGATCACCATCGATGTTGCGTACCGTTTCTTCTCGACACGCGAGCGGTCATTCATTATCGCGGATGCACCGGGACATGAGCAGTACACGCGGAACATGGTGACGGCGGCTTCCACTGCGGATATGGCGATTATTCTCCTGGATGCCCGTCACGGTGTTCGTGAGCAGAGCAAGCGTCATGCATTCATTGCATCCCTTCTCGGGATCAAGCATGCGATCGTCGTCATCAACAAAATGGATCTCGTCGAATTCTCCGAAGATGTCTACCGGAAGATCAAAGCAGACTTCCTCGCCTTCGCGGGGCGGCTGGAAATCACCGACCTGCACTTCGTGCCGCTCTCGGCGCTCCTCGGAGATAACGTCGTGGAACAGAGTGCGGAGATGCCGTGGTACAGCGGTGGAACGTTGCTGCATCTTCTGAATACCGTTCACATCGCATCGGACCGCAACATGATCGATTTCCGCTTTCCGGTGCAGTATGTGAATAGACCCAATCCGTCATACCGTGGCTACTGTGGCACGATCGCCTCCGGTTCTGTCCGTCCCGGTGACGCGGTGGTTGTTCTCCCCAGTCATCAGGTCACGCGTATCAGTGCCGTCGACACCTTCGATGGCGAGCTGGATCGCGCATTCACACCAATGTCTGTTGCTCTGCGCCTGGAAGATAACGTTGATGTGAGCCGTGGCGACATGATCGTGCCGGTGAACAACGTTCCCGAGCAGCGGACAGACTTCGATGCGATGATCGTGTCGATGCATGCAGGCTCCATGAATCTGGGGCAGGAGTACCTGATCAAGCACACGACGAAAACGACGACAGCCCGTATTCAAGGGATACGGTACGTCATGGATATCAACACATTGAGCAGGCAAGATAGATCGGAATTGCGATGCAATGACATCGCACGGTGTGCACTCTCTGTCGCTGAGCCACTGGCGTCGGACTCGTACGCCAGAAACCGAACGACGGGATCCTTCATTCTCATTGATCCGCACACCAATCACACGGTTGCTGTCGGCATGATCCTCGACCGCAAAGCTGAAGAGGTGTTGGAGTCCGGTGAGAGTTCTTCCGGTGTGCATTTCCCCATTCTCTGGCTCACGGGCAACACCGGAGCGGGCAAATCCACACTCGCAGAGGCCGCGGAACGACACTTCAACAGAAGCAGCCCCGCATGGAATGCCGCCGCACGGCGGGTGATCGTTCTCGATGGCGATGAAATGCGCGAGACGGTGTCCACGGAGGATGATCTTTCCCCGGAAGGACGTAGAAAGCACAACATACGTGTCGCGCGGCTCGCGAAGCTCATGCAGAGCAAAGGATTCCTCGTCATTGTCTCCGTGATTGCCCCATACGACACCGTGCGCAAAGAAATTTCAGAGATCTGTGATCCGCTCTGGGTGTACGTAAAACGCAGCGGCAGGGAAGCGCATGACCGTCCGTACGAAGTGCCGCAGAATCCCGACTACATCATCGATCACGACAAGCTGGACCCGAATACCGCGGCACACGCGCTTATTGATTTCATCGTCAGTCGGTTGTGAGCATCTCCCACTGGAGCGGTGTTCCTCGTTGGATATCCACTTTTGCCATTTTTCCGAGGACTTTGGGCAGTTCCTTCGGCGGCATGCCGTGTCCGGGACGGATGGAGCGTACGCTGTCTTCCGTCAGCACATCTCCCTTATGAACGTCCTGCACTACGTAGAGCGATCTGCGGAATACGGTACTCTTTTTTTCGTATTTCGTAGGACCGTAGGAGACCTCACCAATGATGACGGGATCCACCGTGGCGCTGTTGGGATCTACTTCTGTCTGGCGGACTGCGTCGACCATCGCTTTGAACTCGTGTGGCTCAAGGGAGAAGGCACTGTCGACGCCTTTTTCCTTCCGCGACATGCAGAAGTGCTTTTCGATCACGCATGCGCCGAGTGTGACGGCAGCGACAGGTACGTTGGAGCCGGGCGTGTGGTCGGAGAGGCCGATCGGCACGCCGAAGCGCTTACGCATGTCGGGAATTGTCTTCAGATTTGCGGCTTCCAGAGGCGCAGGATAGGCACTCGTGCATTTGAGAAGTACCAACTGGTCATTGCCTGCATTTCGTACCGCTTCGATGGCATCAGCTATCTCCTCCTGCGTTCCCATGCCCGTCGACATAATGATCGGTTTCCCCTTTCGCGCAGTGTGTTCGATGAGCGGGATGTCGACCAGCTCGAAGGAAGCGATCTTGTACGCCGGAACACCCATCTCTTCCAGAAAATCCGTTGCCGTCGGATCGAACGGCGTGGAAAAGAGGTCCATGCCCAGATCGTTGGCTATCTTCTTCAGCTTCGGATGCCACTCCCATGGTGTCGCTGCTTCTTCGTACAATTGATAGAGAGTTTTCCCGTCCCAGAGTGTATCTCCTCCGATGGTGAATTCGGGACGGTCACTTGCGATGGTCAGTGTATCCGCCGTGTACGTCTGCAATTTAACCGCGTCTGCCCCTGCATCTTTCATCGCATGGATGATTTCCACCGCGCGCTCAAAGCTTTGGTTATGGTTTCCCGACATCTCCGCGATGATGTATGCCGGATGGCCGGGGCCGACAGGTCTGCCGTTGATGGACACTGTGCTTTTCATGCCTTGAGCGTGTTCTTATTGAGAATGTAGTGGAGTGCAGTATGGCCTTTCAGTGTTGTTGGTTTCGTTGCTTCAAAACCGGCCTTTGTAAATACGGCAACCGATGCCGCGTTTTCCGGTTTGATGAAGGCGTTGATCGTCGACTTTCCTTCTGCCAGCACATACCTGCATCCGAGCGTGACGAGTTCCGTCGCGTACTTCTTGCCGCGCATTGCAGGGGCGATGCTCACGGAGATGGTGGCGTCCTTCCCTTCACAGTCGAACCGCAGTTGTCCTACCGGCTCATCATTTTCATTGAATGCGACGTAGAAGCGGTGATTCCCATCGTTCAGTTTCTGACGAAACCATGCGACATGTGTTTCCCACGGAATATCTTCCGAAGAAAACGATGTCTGCCGTGTCACCGGATCGTTGGCCCACTCCCAGATCATCTTGCAATCTTCTTCGCGCGCGTTACGCAGACGCAGACGGTTTTCGGTCATGCGCATCAGCACTCGTTCCGCACCTTGTCCGTCGATCAGTGCTCTTGCCCGGTTGCTCATTGTCTGCAACTTCACTGCATCTTGCAGTATTGCCTCCAATGATGCGGCGATCTTTGTCTCTTTCAGTTCACGATAGAAGCCAAGATGCACCGTTGCGCCGGCTTGCGCGAGGCCGGAAGCCATTCCGTCCTGATTGTGGTTGTCCGCAACGATGATCGTTGCGGCCGGCACACCCATGAACGCGAGTTCAAGACACGTGCTGCCCGCTGCTGTAATCGCGAAATCATGTTCCGCAATGACCGCAGCCATATCTTGTACATTCTTCTGCAGAGTCAGGTCCAGACCGGATTCCTTCATCGCTTTTTTCACATCCGCTTCATTGGCACTTGCTCCGCCGATGATGACGGTGCCCTCGATGGCCATGCCTTTCAGTGAGCGGATAACGACCGGAGTCATATTCTTCGGGTCACTGCCGCCCAGTGTGATGAGGACGCGTTTCCCCCTACCCGATGGAGCGTACGAGGTGGGTTGCTTTTTGCCGTACTCTCTGCGGAGCATGGCAAAACGCATACCGAGGAGCATCGTCTTCACTGTAGCGTGCTTGTAGGTATTTTCGCATTGCGGATTTTGGTTGAGGAGCATGTCACACGTGTGCGCTTCTGCGTATCGGTGATCGTCGATGACGAGAACGGATACTCCGGATCCCTTCACACGTTTCTGATATTCCGGAGTGAAGCCGTACCCATCGAGCACAATCCATCGTGCGTCGAGTTTTTTTGCCTGTTTCAGTGTCTCATCAGCATCTTCTTTCGAGAAAGCAGTGCTTTTGAGCGCGCACACAGTGCATTGTTCTTCCTTCAGACGCTTTGCGTATGCTGTATCGAGATCGGAGGACAGAAAGACCGCCTCGCCGCCCTGATCCTGCAGCGCCTGTGCCAGCGAGAGACAGCGCATGATATGCCCTGCGCCGATCTCCGGATTGCCGTCCGCGCGAAAGAGAATATTCATTGTAGGGTAGTTTCTCCACTATGCTATCACTGTTGCCCGTTCTTCAGCTCGTTCGATCGTTTCCAGCGCAACTGCCAATGCACGCGTTGCATCATCCAGGTTTCCCTGCGGTGTGACGTTCTTCTTCATGCAATCGAAAAAATACAAAATCTCATCGATGTACATCTGGTTCACTTCGTACGATTGTGGCTGGGGATACGAAGCGGTGATTGCGCCGGAAGTGTCGCGCACGATGACGTCTCCGCCAAAACTCCATTCGATGCTGCCCTTTTCCCCCTGGATGGTGCAGCCACGTCTGTACACCGGTTCCATGATGCTCAGGTGCACATTGCTCACCACTCCGTTTTCATGCTGCAGCATCAGGTTGGACGCTCCTTCGATGGCGGGCAATCCGATCCTTCCCGCCATTTCCTTCGTTGCGCTCTTCAGTGTTGCCGGCCCGGAGTACCAGAGAGCAAGGTCTATCTCGTGAACGCATTCGCGCGTAGCTCCCCCCTGTGAAGGATCCGCGTTGTAGCTCTTGCTGTACTTTTCCAGCTTGCCTTCGAAATCCGCACGACCCGTGAAATTAAAGACCACCGTGATGTCAGCGTTCTTTACCGGTCCGATTTCACCCTGCACGAGCAGTTTCTTCACCGTGCGCGGACCGTGGTGGAAGCGCATGTTGCAGCCGACCATGCAGATGAGGTGATTCTTCTCAATTTCTTTACTCAGGGCATCCACACCATCCATGGTGTGGTTGAGCGGTTTCTCGATGAAGAGGTGTGCACCGGCTTTTGCGGCTGCCAATGCCTGTGCGACGTGGAACTTGGTGGGGGAGCAGACGAAGACGACATCCGGCTTCATGCTCCGGAGCGCTTCATCAAAGTTATTGTACGAATCGCAGGAGAGCTCCTGCGATATTGTGGTGCGCTTCGCTGCATCCGGTTCAAAAACAGCCAGGGTTCCTGCGCCGATCGTCCGCAGGTTCCGCGCATGCCGTTGGCCGATGGAACCCGCTCCTGCAATCAAAATCTTCATACCTGCGTATCCTACAAGACTGCGCATAGGCGGCACAAACGTTCTTCGAGTTTTTCATGTTCTTTCTGATGCATTGTTGGTGTTCTTCCTGCGTTGCTACACTGCACCTATGCTCCATTCCGATAGACTCCAGAGGGTGATGGTTTGGTTGCTCGGTGCAGGAGCAGCTCTCGCTGCTGCCAGTGTGCTTAGCCGTGCGTGGTTCGAATTCTCATCCGGCGCATTGGATGGTGACGCACTTATTTTTCAGACCGTTGGACGGGGCATTCTGAACGGCAAGCTACCCTATGCAGATCTCTTCGAGTCAAAGCCGCCCGGAATTTTCTTGCTACATGCGTTGTCGCTGGCGCTCTTCGGGCATCAGTTTCTTGTCAAAAGTATTCAAGCAGTCGCACTGCTGCTGCTGCCTATTCTGATTGTTCTGCCTGTGCTCGGTGCGATGAAACGACTGTCGGGGTTTGAACAGAGGATGATGGGGCTCGCATCGGTGTTATTCGCGTGCCTCCTGACGCTGTATACGGCAGACCAGGCTGGCTTGGGACTTACAGAAAGCTACGCTGCATTCCTCACACTTCTTTTTCTGAACGTTGCAGTGCTATGGAAGCAATCCTCATGGAAGAAGATTGCCGCTCTCGGTTGCATCATGCTTCTCACTGTCGGTATCCGCGAGCCTTTCCTCTTAGTTCTCCTTGCGGGAATGCTGCTGTTGCACACGGAAGATGACGGGTTGCTCCGGCATTTCCTGCGTATCTCGTTTGTACGTCCCGCAGCGGTTGCGTGCGTTATTGGCATCGTGATGCTCACGGCGCTTGGATACCTTGGTCCATTCTTCACAGTCTACCTGCCCCACATGATTGGATTTCATATTCATCAGTATGATACGCCGATTCTCCTGCGGTCTTTGGAGGTCTGGCGTGTTGCGCAGAATATCGGCAGGTTTTCATGGCCTCTGGCCGTTTCAGTTCTGATGCTCTGGATAATGGCACTTGTCCATAGCGCGCGTTCTCATGGCACATCACGAATCCTTCAATGGGTTGCCGCGACAGTGTGTGTTCTCATTGCCATTGCTATCGGCGGTGATTTTTACGGTCACCATTTTGTCGCGGCGGTTCCTCTGTATGCTGCACTGTGGTGGGTCGGTGTGCGGGATGGTGGTATGCAGAGCTATCGGACGGCATCCGCCGTTCTTGCATGTCTCTTGATAACAGCGAGTGTTTCGACGGTAAAAATCTCCTATGCAGCGGAAACAAAACATTGGCGGGAGCGAGAGAGAGAATTTACGTATGTAGCGCTGGTGTTGGACGATGTGATGGATCGCTGCAAACTCGATCATTACCTGCAGTTCGTCACCCGTGGTGGGGGACCGTACGCATACGCGCATCACAGCCCCGACGGACCGCTCTTCGTGCACTACACCAGATTCATGAGCGCATTGCCGCGGTATACGCGCGCGTTTAACGAGAGTCTGCAGGCCGTGCCACTCGTCCTCATGGACAATCTGGAGAATCCTGATTTGAAGGAAATCATAAAAGTATTTCTACGGCCGAATTTCACAACAGATTCCCCAGCCTGCGCCGGTGAACACTTTGTACAACCTCTGCCGTATTACATTCTCTTCCGAGTGCAGAATTAAGCGGCATACGCCGTACACACTTTCTCTACTGCTCGTATCGTGTCCTGCGCGTCCGTATCGGTCATTCCGGCGAAGATCGGGAGTGAAAGGATGCGCTCGTACGCTTGTTCTGCATTCGGGCAGAGTCCTTTCTTCGTCTCGAAGTATTCCTGATAGTACGGGTGCAAATGGACGGGAATGTAGTGAACGTTCACGCCGATGCCTTCGGCACGGAGTGCTTCGTACACGTCTGCGCGGGGCGCCTTCAGTCCGTCGACCTGAACGACATACAGGTGATACGCATGTGAAACGTCGTCGCGCTTTTCGAGGGGTTTCATTCCT
>VGKZ01000004.1 GCA_016866815.1 Candidatus Peregrinibacteria bacterium
TCTGAGCCTGAGCCTTGCGGTACTGAACGTGTTGCCTTTCCCCGCGCTCGATGGAGGCCGCGTACTCTTTGTGCTTGCAGAAGCCATTCGCAGACGTCCTCTCAATCGTCGTCTCGAAGTCGTCACGAACGCTGTCGGGTTCACCATCCTCATTTTGCTCATCGTCCTGATCACCTTCCATGACATCGTCAGTCTCTTCTAGTGGCGTGCAATCGCCGTCGGCCTCCCAGACAATTTCGTCGTCGGATTTCACCGGGCTTTGGCTTGAAACCCTTCGGCTCATCGAGCCGCAACTTCAGCGCGGTGAGTTCATCACGTGGTTCCGCGACACAGCGGTACTGGGCAGAGAGGAGGGGACTGTGATCATCGGTCTGCCCCTTCCGATGGTGATGAACTGGCACCTGGAGCGTTTCCAGACTCTCACGTTGCAGTGCATGCGCGAGATCGATTCAGAGATCGCACAGATCGTGTACAAAGTGGATGGCGGACTGAAGGACAGCCCGGAGCGCACGGTGAATCTCCTCGAGCATTTCCCGGAGCAGCGCAAGCGCAAGGTGCCCGGCAGGCAGGAGGTGAAGATGGCGGAGGGCATCGTCAGCAAGATTCTGAATCCCCGCTACACTCTGGACGGCTTCGTGGTCGGATCGAACAATCGTCTGGCACATGCAGCCTGCGCTGCGGTTGCGGCTTCGCCGGGAGGGAAGTACAACCCGCTCTTCCTCTACGGAGGCGTAGGACTCGGCAAGACGCACCTCCTCCAGGGTGTCGGTAACGCCATTCTGCAGAGGATGCCACGTGCCACCGTCGTCTATACGACGTCGGAGGACTTTACGAACCAGGTTGTAGAGGCCATCGCTTCGCGCAAGATGGATCAGGTCCGCAAGCGCTACCGTCAGGTCGATGTCCTCATCATTGATGACGTTCAGTTCATCGCGAACAAAGAGCGTACGCAGGAAGAGTTCTTCCACACATTCAATGCCCTCTACGAGAACCAGAAACAGGTGATTATCTCTGCGGATCGCCAGCCGCAGGAGCTGAATCTGGAGGATCGTCTCATCTCGCGTTTCGAGCGCGGCATGATCGCGGATGTCTCCGAGCCCGACTATGAAACGCGTCTTGCCATTCTCGTGGAGAAAGCGAAGGAGTATCAGATGATGATCGACATGGCCGTGCTGCAGTTCATCGCAGAGCACACGACGAAGAACGTCCGCGAGCTCGAGGGAATTCTCATGCAGGCGATCGCACAGTACGAGCTGGAGCAGCGCGCGCCGACGATCAAGAGCATTGCGGAAATCATGAGTAAATTGAACAAGGATCCGCATGTGAAGGAAGAGGATATTGGCTTTGAGAAGCCGAACGACCGCCGTGCCACGTTGCAGGATGTCATGGAGGCCGTGAGTCGTTACTACTCGGTGTCCGTGCAGGACATGGTCGGTTCCTCACGCGTCCGCGAGATTCTCATGCCCCGCCAGATCGCGATGTACATAGGCAAGAAACACCTGCACATCAGCTACGTCAGTCTCGGGGAAATATTCTCCGGCCGTGATCACACAACGGTCATGAATGCCGTCGAGAAGATCGAGCGCGAAATGCACGTCGATGCACAGCTCCTGCGTGAAGTGCATGCGCTGGAGACAGAGTTGAAAATGAGGTAGACGAAGGGTGAAAGGTAGCCGAGGTGTCCTAGGGGAGGACGGATGTACGGAGTTTTACGATGAGAAAGCTTGTCCGGTTCATCTGGTCATCGATTGCTTTGAATGTTTCAGAAGTGATATATCCAAGGTCAAGTGAGAGTTGTATAGCACAATGTAGTTCTTCCAATGAACCGATTGCAATTGCATAGAAGTGGGCTTTTTCCTTCTTTGAATGTCGGGCAGCTCCTTCGGCGATGTTCAATGGCATGCTATAAGCGGCACGGCGAATTTGTGAAGCCAGAGCGAATCGTTCGATGTTTGGGAATGCAGTAGTTGATTCATAGAGCATTCGGCAAAGCTTGTAACTTTCCTGCCAGGCAATGAGCCTTTTGTAGGGTCGTTCGTGCATGTATGAATTCTATTCTTCTTTGTCTTTCAGTAGAGTTCTGCCTTGGATTCCACAAGTACATTAGCCAATTTGTGGTATTCCTAAGCCATTCTTTTTGTTCCGATGGCAAACGGAACGCCCTTCGGAAACTTCGGATACCTCGGCAACTTCGGATACCTCGGAAACTTCAGCCTTTTTCCGCCTTGTTTACATCAGATGCCCTCTTTCTGCTACTCTGCCGCCATGTGTCCCGCAGCAACCGACTCCGCCGATTACCTTCACAACATGCGTCACAGTCTTGCGCACGTTCTTGCGCAGGCGGTGATGAAGCTCTGGCCGGACACCAAACCGACGATTGGTCCGCCGATCGATAATGGCTGCTACTACGATTTTCTTTTTGCGAAGCCTATTTCCACGGAGGATTTCGGTGCGATTGAAAAGGAGATGCGCAAGATTATCAATCAGGGGCAGACGTTCGAAGTGGATGCGCTGAAGGTAGATGACGCGATTGCATTCTGGAAGGAGAAGAAGCAGCCGTTCAAAGTCGAGCTTGTGGAGGACTTGAAGGCGAAGGGGGAGACGAAGGTGACGAATTACCGGAACGTCGACGCGAAGGGGCAGGAGATGTTCGTCGATCTCTGTCGTGGTGGACACGTTGAAAATCTCAAGGAGATTCCGGCTGACGGATTCAAGCTCATGAGTCTCGCTGGCGCATACTGGCGCGGTGACGAAAAGCGCGAGCAACTCACGCGCATTTACGTCGTTGCATTTCCCAGCAAGGAACAACTCCAGACGTATCTCAAAAATCTCGAAGAGGCCGCGAAGGTTGATCACCGCAAACTCGGCAAGGAGATGAATATTTTCGTGTTGTCCGAGACCGTCGGCCCGGGACTTCCGATGCTCGCACCGAAGGGGGCAGTGATTCGTCAGGAACTGGAGGGATGGATTCGGGGAGAACTCAAGCGTCGGGGTTACAGCTTCGTCTACACGCCGAACATCGGTCGCGCTGATCTCTACAAGAAATCCGGACACCTCTCCCACTTCAAGAAGGATATTTTCCCGCTCATGCAGGCGGAGGATGCGGAGTACGTGCTGAAGCCGATGAACTGCCCGCACCATGTGCAGGTCTATGAGAGCCGACCGTGGAGCTACCGGGAATTGCCTCAGCGCTTTGCGGAATTTGGAACCGTCTACCGCTACGAACAGAGCGGCGAAGTCGGGGGTCTTACACGCGTTCGTGGGTTCACGCAGGACGATGCGCACCTCTTCATGTGTCCCGACCAGATGCAGCAGGAGATCGAAGGCATTCTCGATCTCGCGTTCTACATCTACAAAACGCTCGGATTCGAAAACTTCCGTTTGCGTTTGAGTCTCCACGATCCCGCGAACTGGGAGAAGTACATCGGGACCAAGGAGAACTGGAAGCTCGCGGAGGATGCTTTGCGCAATGCTCTTGAGAAGCTGAAGTTGCCGTACGAGGAGGCGGTCGGCGAATCCGCGTTCTACGGTCCCAAGATTGACCTGATTGTGAAGGACGTCTTCGGACGCGAATGGCAGCTCGGGACTATCCCGCAGGTGGACTACAACATGCCGGAGCGTTTCGATATCTGGTACAACGACAAGGACGGAACGAAGAAGCGTCCGGTGATGATGCACCGTGCGATCTTCGGTTCCTTCGAACGTTTCATCGGAGTGCTGATCGAACATTTCAAAGGCGCTTTCCCGCTCTGGCTTGCACCGGTGCAGGTTTCCCTTGTTCCCGTTGCAGAGGCGCACGAAGGCTATGCTCACGACGTTGAGGCTGCTCTGAAGGCGAAAGGTATGCGTGTCACGTACTTTGAAAGCACCGATTCTCTCGGCAAGCGCGTGCGCGAGAGTGAGAAGCAGAAGATTCCGTACGTGCTCGTTCTGGGTGACAAAGAAGTGGAGGCGAAGTCCGTTGCGGTTCGCAATACCAGGACCGGCAAGCAGGAGGTGGTCTCTCTCGATCAATTCATCGCGAAGACGGCGAAGGATGTCGATGAGAGGAATCTGGAGTGTTCGATTGGGTAATGTTTGTGCTTTCTTTGTCTGCATTAAACATATTTTTTCACTTTCTTTTGTCTCCGCGACAAAAGAAAGATGACAAAGAAAAACGCACCCGCCGCCAGTTCCCGCACCACTCGACCCTGTGTCTCCTCACCGACTGCTCCAGGGATTCGCAGTCGTCTCGTCGACGTCCGCCTTCGGCGGAAGACAGGGTCTTCCCCTTCACCCCCCGTGGCGGCGGACCTCTCCACTTTTGCTTTTCGAGAAACTTACACAGGTAGCGGACGGAACCCGCTCTGGACTACATCTTCGTCATCCGCAAAATCATATGTCCGAGCGAGCGATCAGTGAGCGAGCGAGTTTATGATTTTGCGGCAGCTTTTCTTTGGTTCATTTCTTTTCGCTGCCGAAAAGAAATGAACTACCAGTCGCGAAGCAAATCTATTTCTTTGCTAGTGCGTTCCGGAGCGTCTCTACTGTTTTCCGTAATTCTTCTTCAGTGGTTCGTTTCCCCAGCGTCATCCGCACATTCTCATTTGCCTCCGCCTCATTGCGTCCCATCGCCTGCAGCACATGACTTGGTTCGGAGGAGCCTGTGACGCACGCAGCGCCGGTCGACACACAGATACCTGCCATATCGAGCTGCATCACGACGGTCTCGCCTCTGTGTCCTGCAATGCGGATGTTCACGTTGTTCGGTAAGCGTTTGTGGCCGCGCGGACCGTTCAGTGTCACACCGCGCAGTTTTTCCAGTTCGACGATGAATCCGTCGCGCAGTGCAGTGAGCCGCGTGAATTCTTCCGGCTGCTCCGCGAGTGCCAGCTCCAGTGCCTTCGCCATGCCGGCAACGGCGGGAACGTTTTCACTTCCTGCGCGGAGGCCAAACTCCTGTCCGCCCCCGAGAATTTGCGGCGTCAGCTCGATAGAGTCGCGGACGATGAGAGCGCCAATACCCTTCGGTCCGTAGAATTTGTGGGCTGCGATCGTCATGAGATCGGGAACGAGAGGGAGGGGGAGTTGTCCTACGGGTTGCACGGCGTCCGTGTGGAAGGGGATGCCTCGCTCTTTGCAGATCTCCGCACAGGCTTCAATTGGCTGGATGGTCCCGACTTCATTGTTTGCCGATTGAATGGAAACGATTGCCGTGTCATTGCGCAGGGCTTTTTCCAGATCCACCGGGTCCAGACGTCCTTCACCATCAACGGGCAGCATGGTCGTTGACCAGCCGCGCTCCCGGAGCTTCTGCAGAGACTTGATGCTGCAGTTGTGCTCGACGGACAGGAATACTGCGTGACCGGGCGTTTTGTGGCGCTGCTCCCATTTCTCACTGAGTCCGAAGATCGCAAGGGTGTTGCCTTCGCTGCCGCTGCTGACGAAAACCACCTCCTGCGTTTTGACACCGAGGAGGTCGGCGATGGTCTGGCGTGAGGCATCGAGCGCGGAGCGCGCTTCGCGTCCTTTGGCATGAGGGGATGACGCATTGCCCCAGTGATCCCGCACATGCGGAAGCATGGCTTCGAAGACGCGCGGATCGAGGGGCGTTGTGGCGGCGTGGTCGAGGTAGATCAAGGTATGTCCATTGTAGAGAGACACGATTCGTGCGTCTCTACAATGGACGGAAAATCATGTAGGATACAAGGCACATGTTTGAAGCATTCTCCGTTGGCCCCGCCATCATCTGGACGCGCGTGGTGTTCTTACTTCTCGGCATCTGGCTCGCCACGGAGTTCTTTCTGAGGCTCGCCGAGAGTGCGCACCTGTCTCTCCAGCATTTCCGTGAAAACAGTCTGCGCTATGCCGTGGCGCTCTTTGCCTGCGGCAGGTTCTTTGCCCTCATCGCCCAGTACCGTGTGTATCTTCGTGATCCGATCAGGATCTTCATCGTTTGGGATGGTAACTTCAGTTTCGTCGGTGCTGCCGTTGGCATTGCCGCCGTTCTGTACTGGGCGACGAAGGAGCATCGGACGACGTTTCTCCAATGGCTGGATGTCCTGCTGCCTGCGACGATTTTCGGACTGGCCTTTGACTGGTTCGGTATGTTCGCTTCCGGTCAGGCATACGGAAAGCCGACAGATGTGTTCTTCGGTGTCACCTACGATGCCATGAGTGTTCGCTACACCGTTCCCATCCATCCGGTTCAGCTCTACTACGCCTTCTTCTACCTCTTCCTCACCTTTCTGCTGTTGGTGATCCGTAAGCAGAGCACACGCGCAGGTTCCGAAACGGCGTGCGGCATCATCCTCGCGAGCATCGCTACGTTTTTCTTCGAGTACTTCCGCGGAGACTTTACGATTCCGGTTTTTGCGACACGCATGGATTTCGCGGTTCTCATTCTGCTCTTCGTCAGTCTTGGCATCTTCGCTGCGGTGGAGAATCGCTTTTCACAGCGCGCGATGATCATCTATGAAGTTCTGCTGCTCCTGACGTTCTTCGTCTATCTCATCGCACGCGCGTGGCTGCAGTATCCCACGTTCGAGTTGCGCTTCAGTCAGTTCCTCGCGGTTCTCGCATCGCTCGGTACGGTGGTGTACGTCATCGTGCACCGGAGGCGGTATCCGCATCTCTAAGAGGACTCAGAGGATTCAGAGGATTCAGATGAGAACTCCATTTCTCATTCCTGTAAGTCCTCTGGATCTTCTGGATCATTTTCCTGTATTCTTCTTCCATGCTTTCCGGATTTCAGTCATTCGCCGAACCGTGGTTGCTCTTCGTCTCGCAGGATCCGGCGCTGCGGATGCTGCAGCTCTACATGTTGGCTATCGGTGTAGCGATGATCTTTCTCGTGTTCTATGTGACGAGGGACATCCTCCTGCGGACGCACTCCTTCTTCCACATGTTCGTGTCCATTCTCCTCACGGCGGGGTTGCCGGTCGTCGGATTCTTTGTCTATCTGCTCATCCGTCCGCCACGAACGCTGAAGGAGCGTGAAATGGAACAGATGCTCAACGAAGCGCTGGCGGCGATCCGTGTTTCCAAACAACGCGAGCCGGGTGAACGTAAGAGTGGCATCGTCAACAGAAAAAAGAGAAAGCAGAATTCCCAAGATGAGGACATCGAGTTGTAGAAGATAATCCGGTAAGGCACTTCACATACCTGTATCCGCTCGCTAGGCTGGCAGTACATTCCACCGGTACTATGAGTGAATTTTTCACGTACATCTTCTGGCCAAATCCCCCTGCTCCCGCCTACAGCAGCCCAAAAGTGATGCTCGCACTCGGCGTGTGTCTTCTCATGGTCGTCTGTTCCTTTGCGGTGAGCCGGTGGAGGAAGGGGCTCCAGAATCCCGTGACCCGAAAGTTGAGCGCATCGTGGAGTGCTGCACTGCTTTGGTTCGGTCTCATCGGCCTCTTCCTTGCGGTATGCCGCGTTGAGGGCATTGCATTCCTCTCCATGCGACTCTTCTGGGCGGTCTGGGCATTGGCTCTTGTTGCCTACGTCCTCCTTCAGTGGAAGGTTTGGCGCATGCGTCACTACGAAATAGTGCCGCAGGTGAAGAACGAGGACCCGCGTGCCAGGTATCTGCCGAAGAAGAAGCACTGAGAGGGGTGGAGTCCCGAGATTTTCGTTAGCTGCTGCGGTTTTCATTTGACGATTCCATGGCAGGGAATGTTTCCTTGACACGGTGTCTGCTTTCGACGACCATGCCCCTCCTATGCCTCTCAAGCATTTCACGGAGACGTTTCTGATTGTGGCACTCGGCGCGATCATCGCGCTGACGGGTCTTCTGATCTCGACGCTGCCGCATCTGCCCGATGGAGCTCTTCCCTGGGCGGTTCTCTTTGCACTGAGTATCATCTATCCGCTTCTGCTCCTTCCGATGTTCCGGGTGCGCAGGGCGGACACATTCTTCCGCAATGTTCACTGGTTCCCTTCGCTCATGCTGCTCATCTGGTTGGCACTTGAGGGGATGATATACAAAGGTGTCCTTGGAGAGACTTCGGTGAACGTCTTCACGTGGGGGTGGGCGCTCGGAGCGGTGGCGTTCGGTTTCCTTCTGATCGTCTACTACTGCCTTCAGGTCATTCGTCGCAGGGTGCCCCGTGTTGCGTTTCTGAGTCTCATACTCGTCCCGTTCGCCGCATTCGCTATTGTCAGTGAGCGCGGTTCCTCATGGGAGTCCGAGCTCTCAGCCAGCCTCTGGGGAGCGGATTTCTGGCAAATGAATGTTTCCTCCGGTGCACTGGCGCTGTTGCCGGGAGGAGGGTCCAAGCCTGTTCTGGAGCCTTCGGATGATGCCAAGGAGGAGCAGTGGCGCGAGAGGCTTCGCGAGCAGGAGCGCAGGGAAGAGCGCATCGCTGCCCGTATGAAGAGTAGGGGAATGACCGAGAGGAAGAGTGCGTCCTCGGAGGCAAAGCTGGTCGCTGCAGTCGCTTCTTCCTCGTCGAAGTCATCGAAGTCCGTCGCTGTCCTCTCTGGAACAGGTGATGAGCTGCGCAATGCGGGGACCATGCCGGGCAAGCTGCCGACATCGGGATTCGGCTGGAGCACGATTATTTCGCTTCTTGCCGTCGGATATGTCACTCTGCTGCAGAGGCGTGCACAGGAGAGAGCGTAAGAATGTTCCCCTCGATACAATCGGTTTTTTGTGTCGTGCTGAGTGATTTTGCGCAGCGCAGCGAAGCAAAATTGTATCGAAGCACAAAAACCGATCACTTGGGATGATAAAATTTGCTACGCTATGCGCATGGCAACAATTTCTTCTCTCAAAGCTCGACAGATACTCGATTCACGCGGCAATCCGACTGTGGAAGTCGATTGTCTCCTGGATGACGGCTCATTCGGCAGGGCGGCGGTTCCTTCGGGCGCCTCTACAGGTTCTCATGAGGCACTGGAGCTGCGTGACAATGATAAGAAGATCTACGGGGGAAAGTCTGTGCTGAAGGCCGTGTCGACTGTGAATGGTGTCATCGTCGGTGCTATCAAGGGATTACCCGTGAGTGATCAGCGGACTGTAGATCAGATGCTCTTGGATTTGGACGGAACAGCGAATAAGGCAAAGCTCGGTGCGAACGCTATTCTCGGTGTTTCCATGGCTGTGTGTCGCGCCCGTGCTGTCAGCGAAGGCAAGCCTCTCTGGCGGTCACTTGCGGACCAGTTTGAAACAGAGGACCCGTCGCTCCTCCCCGTTCCGATGATGAACGTCATCAATGGTGGCAAGCACGCGGACAGCGGCCTTTCCTTTCAGGAGTGCATGATCGTTCCTGTGGATTTTCCGTCATTCGCCGAGGCGCTCCGCGCCGGCACGGAGATTTTCCATGCACTGAAGAAATTGCTGCAGCAGGCCGGTCACGTGGTGTCGGTTGGTGATGAAGGAGGATTTGCACCGAAGGTGAAGGACAGCAGGGAAGCCCTTGGATTCCTCCTTGCTGCCATCGAATCCTGTGGATACCAGGGAAAGGTAAAGCTTGCACTCGACTGCGCCGCTTCGGAATTCTTCGCGGAGGGAAAGTACGTCGTTGACGGGAAGACATTCACATCGTCAGAGCTGTCGAAGTTCTACGGAGAGCTGTGCAATGAGTATCACGTTGTTTCCATCGAGGATTCGCATCATGAGGACGACTGGGCTGGTTTCACGGAGATCACCGCCACACTCGGCAAGAGGACGCAACTCGTCGGTGACGATCTTTTCGTGACCAATACAGAACGTATCACGAAGGGGCTCAAGGAGAAGGCGGGTAATGCAGTGCTCATTAAACTCAACCAGATCGGTACGGTGTCCGAAACCGTCGACGCCATTCGCATGGCACAGGCGAACGGATGGAACGCCGTGGTGAGTCACCGCAGCGGCGAGACGGAGGACACATTCATTGCACACCTTGCTGTTGGCTTGAAGACCGGACAGATCAAGACAGGATCGCTCTCCCGTACGGACCGCGTCTGCAAATACAACGAGCTCCTGCGGATTGAGGAAGAATTGGGGAAGAAGGCGGTGTATAGGAGCCCGTTCTAGGTTCGTCGTTTCCCGATCCACCACTGCTTCAGCGGTGGCAGCGTCAGTGTCGAAAGCAAATAACCGCCTGAAGGAATGAGTGCCTGTAGCAGTTCTTTTTCAAATCCATTGAGATGCATGAACAACACTGCAGATGCGTACGTCAGCGTTGCGATGAAGAGCCTGCGAGTCCAGGATGTTTCCCATGCTTTGTCGGCTTCCACGCGTCTGTTGCGCTCTTGAAGTGCCGCAATGTCGTTCGAAGAATGTTCCATAGATCTGGTCGTGTATGGGCAGCGCAACTCGCACGCCGGCCCCGCACCACTCGCTGCGCTCGGGTGCGGGACCAAGGATCTTCGGCCTCACTGCGTCGCTACGCTCCTTGTTCGGCTCGAATTCACCTTGGTCGGGGTGGCCGGACTTGAACCGACGACCTCATGCACCCCATGCATGCGTTCTACCAACTGAACTACACCCCGAAGCGCGAGGAAGTATGCAGAAAATCCGACGATATGGCCAGAAAGGGATTTTTTACCTTCACGAATTTCGATTGCGTCCTGATTTCACTTCCTAACTCCTTGTCAGGGATGTGGCTCTTTGCTTATATAGCCCCTTATGCCAATTTTTTTCCGCGAACGGCAGCAGAGGAAGGCCATAGAACGGCATTTGCCAATCTATATAAATTATGTTATAATAATAAGTTAACGGTTCGACACGCTCATTGCGAGCCATGCCACTCAATAAGGACCAGATTTCGGCCAGTGAAAGCCTCATACGGGAGAGCCAGCGTCTGCTGATCATTCCGCACGCCAATGTTGACCCGGACGGCCTGGGTTCTGCCCTGGCGTGTGCACTCCTGTTCATGCAGACAGGCAAGGACGTGACGGTGATCTGCCCCGATACCAAGCCCGAGAACCTTGCGTTCCTGCCAGGTTTTGAACACCTGAAGGAGGGGATCGACGGAGCACAGAACTTCGTGATCACCATCAATCTTGAAAAGGGTGCGGAGGTCGACAAGCTTCGCTATACCGTCGAGGACAAACGAGTGAACATCATCGTGGTGCCGAAGAAGGGACGCATCACACCGAACCAGATTTCCTTCGGTGACAGCGGCTACCCCTACGATCTCATCGTTGCGGTGGACACTGCCGACCCGCCACTCTTCGGTGCGTTTTACACCGATCATATTGATTTGTTCTCATCGGTGCCGATCCTGAATATCGATCACCATGTCAGCAATACGCGCTACGGTCAGGTGCAGCTCATCGATACGACGGCAGCGAGTGCTACGGAGGTGCTGTACTCGTGGTGGGTGCAGGCGCCCGAATGGCGCGACCGCATTTCACCGGATATCGCAACGCTCCTCCTGACGGGTCTCATTACGGATACACGCAGTTTCCAGAATCCCAACACGACGCCGAGAAGCCTGGAAGTGGCTGCAGAACTGCTGGAGCGCGGTGCCCGGCAGCAGGAAATTGTCCAGCATATCTTCAAGACCAAGCCGCTTTCGACGCTCAAAATCTGGGGCAGAGCTCTCAACCGCATTCAGATGGATACGGCGTCCGGCATCGTGTGGTCCGCAGTTGCCCGCGAAGACCTGGAAGAGATGGGGGCGACGAGCAAGGAGACAGCCGGCATTCTCGATGAACTCATTTCCACTATTCCCGATGCCAAGGTACACATTCTCTTCACGGAGATGGAGGAAGGTGGGCTCAAGGCGAGTATGCGCTCTTCGCCGGATGTTGATGCGAGTGCGTTGACGGGAAAACTGTTCGGCGGAGGAGGTCATCCGCGCGCGGCGGGATTCCGCATCAAGAACTTCACGAATTTTCAGTTGGAAGTCATCGAGTGCGTCCGCAGGATCCGCGACGGTATTGAAGAGCAACGACGTAGTGCCCAGGAGGGTCCCGTCGGTTCGCAGATGCGCGTACCGGATGCGGCGAAGGCGTTGCCTTCCGAGACTCCCACCGTGCAGAAGGTGACGTCGGACGTACCCCAGAAGCCGTCCGTTGACATCGTTTCGGCGCTGCGTCCGGAGACGAGCGGTGCGGAGGGGGGTGACATCATCGGTGGTTTGACGGGGAAATAGTGTGTTTCGGTGGTGACCTCGTGCCACGCTTTCTGCTAGACTTCAGCGCGATTTTCCCCGTTCTCCCCGTTTTTCATGCGCCTCGTGCAGGTTGCAAAGGTTCTCGGCATGACCGGACAGGAGCTCCGCAAGGAGCTTTCCAAGGTTGATTTTGGCGTCAAACCGACGGATAGAGAGATTCCAGATTCGCTCGCGCAGGGCGTGATCCGGTACATCGCCCGTGTTCGCGGCATCACCGTGGACATAGAGTCCATCTTCGGGGTGTCGGAAGCAGGTGCACCTGCAGAACGACCAGGTGATGAGCAGCAGAGTGCGGAACCCAAGGAGGAGGAGGCGGCAGCGCCGGAAGCTCCTGCGAAGGAAGTGAACGTGCTCAGGAAGTTGACTCTCGAGGGAGTGTCCGCCGAAGCCGTTGCGGCCGCACGGGATTCCGCTGCCAGACATTCACCTGCGAAGCCGCGGGGCAGAGCAGACACGCGAAGAGGACCGGCACCCCAGCAGGCTCGTACGGATGGAATACAGCACCAGGAGCAGATCAAGCGTAAAGAAGGCATCGTCAGCCTTCCCGACCGCATCACCGTGAAGGAGTTTGCAGAGAAGACCGGCGTACAGGTACCCAAGGTCATCAGTGTGCTCATGAAGAACGGAGTGATGGCCACCATCAATCAGCAGATCGACTACGAAACTGCGGCCATCGTTGCCGCGGAACTCCAGGTGACGGTGTCCAAGGAGGAGGGTGCAGTGGAGGCGAAATACCTCCTCAGCCGCAACCTCGAGGAACTCCTCAAAGATGAGCCGGAGAACCTGAAGCCACGGCCGCCGATTGTTGTCGTCATGGGTCACGTCGACCATGGGAAGACATCCATCCTCGATGCCATTCGCAAGACGGATGTCGTCAAGGGGGAAGCGGGAGGTATCACGCAGCACATTGGTGCGTACCAGATCGAGTACGTTCCGGGCGGCTCAGCGGAGAAGAGAAAAATTACGTTCATCGACACTCCCGGTCACGAAGCGTTCGCCGCCATGCGAGCGCGGGGTGCTCAGGTCACGGATATCGTCGTTCTCGTGGTCGCCGCAGACGAGGGCATCAAACCGACGACGGTCGAAGCAATCAACCATGCCAAGGAAGCTGCGGTTCCGGTCATTGTTGCCATCAACAAAATAGACAAGCCTGCTGCGGACCCGGATCGTGTGAAGGGCGAGCTTGCGGGATACGGTCTGCAGCCGGAAGAGTGGGGCGGTACGGTTCCGACGGTCCTCGTGAGCGCCGTGAACGGTCAGGGCATCAGTACCCTTCTGGATTCCCTTTTGCTCATGGCGGACATTGCGGAGCTGAAAGCGAATCCCTCCCGTCTGGCCGTTGCGACCGTCGTCGAAAGCCACTTGGACCAGTCTCTCGGCGCTCTCGCCACATTGATCGTGAATGCCGGCACGTTGAGAGTGGGGGACATCTTCGTGTGCGGACGTGTGCAGGGCAGAGTACGCACGATGACCGATGAGCATGGAATACGCCTGGAGGAGGCTCCGCCCTCCACGCCTGTGCGTATTTCCGGTATTCAGGAAGTCGTCGAAGTCGGTGACATTCTCCAGGTCGTTTCGTCCGATCAGCAGGCGAAGCAGCTTTTGAATGCACTGATCGAGGACGGCGACGTACGCAGGAAGCGCAATTTCGCCGATCTCGTCACCCGTCTGTCAGAGGGGAAACTGAAGCAACTCAAAATCGTCCTCAAGGCAGATGCCCAGGGTTCCCTCGATGCCATCCGCGATACACTGGAGAGGAAGGCGACCGATCAGGTGACGGTGAAGATCATTCACGCTGCCATTGGCGCGGTCACGGAGACGGATGTGATGATGGCCGTGGCGAGCGACGGTATCGTAGTCGCATTCCACGCGCCCGTGGCTCCTACCACCATGAGGGCAGCCGAACGTGAGGGTGTGAGCGTCCGCGAGTACGATGTCATCTACGCGCTGTTCGAGGATGTCGACGGTTTGCTCAAAGGTCTCGTGGAGCCCGTGGAGGACGAGAAGATCTTCGGACATCTTGCTGTGAAAGCCGTCTTTATGACGAAGAAGTCCGAGCAGGTGATCGGTGGCAGAGTGGAGGACGGCATCGTCAAACGTCTGACATTCCGTATTCTCCGTAACGGACAGATTGCCGGAACCGGACGTATTACGTCGCTCCGCAAGGTCGATAAGGACATCAAGGAAGCGGCCGAGGGTACGGAGTGCGGCATGCGCATCGAAGCAACCGTTCCCGTGCAGGAGGGGGACAGTCTGGAGGTGTACCTCCGGGAGCTGAAGAAGAAGGCCTGAGGTGTTAGGCGATCTGCGGTGCTTCCGGATGGGGCTTTGGAACGTCGACCTGTGTCTGAGGCGTGGCCTGTACGCTCGGCACTATTCCCACGCGAGCCCTTTCCGCATCGGTTCGCATTTGTTCGTTATTTGTTCCCAGCGCCGTCGGGAGCTCCTGGCGTACGGTTGCATTTCTGCTCTTCGCCAGCACATCGGTCATTGTTTCGTAATCGGTCGGCTTCACGCCTTGCAGTGAGTTGGCGAGGACGTACCCATCTTCTGGACTCATCGCCATCATCTTCTGTGCGATGGTGGCGGGGATCGCTTTGGTCTCATCTACTTCGGCATCAGGACTCTCATCGGCGGGATTCTTCTTCGGTTTCGTCAGCTTGTCCTCTGTCAGAGACTTCTTATCGTGGTGCCGCACGCTCATCTGCTTCGTCAGAAATTGCTTCTGTTTCGTCGTCATTGCGAAATACTCATTACAGAAGCTTTTGATCTCCGCTTCGCTCGTAAAGTACTTCACCATGATCGGCGTGAAGTTGCTGGCCTTGAGGAATCCGTATTTCGTGTCCTTCTTAAGAAGGAACCACAGGCCTCCCAGTGTGGCGAGTGTGACAAATGAGAGACTTCCGCGCGAGAAGTCCTTGATGCCGTTGAGAATCAGGAGCGCTCCCAGTGCGAGCATGAGGGTCAATTTTCCCGCTGTCTTGATGTTCTCGGGGTCACGGCACGAGCGCTCCGCAAACCTGCGTGCAGCTTCGGGGTCACGGTAGAGGATGCTTTTCTGTAGCCACTCATGTTCAAGCTCATTGAATCCTGCGATGGTACTGAGCATACCCTTCAATTTTTCTTTTAACTCCGGTGGCGCTCCTGTTGCGTTATCCAGTTCTACGAGAAGTGTTTCCAGATGTGCACGTTCTACACAAAGCTTAGGGCTTTTGTCCGGTCCGATTGGCCTCCACACAAGTAGTGAACTCCCGATGTTGCTTCTATTTTCGGGGTCACTCTTTCCCTTCTCTGCAAATTCCTGAGTGGCCAGCAGGCTTTTGTAAATATTCTCTATCGATTTCTTGGACCAGTTTTCCACTTCAGGCTCCGAGAGGCTTTTCAGAAGCTCGCTTGTTCGTCCGAAGATGTGCTCAGGTGTGAAGATTGTATCCGGAGCATTGCCAATAACAGCGTAGGGATTTCCCCCTTCGATCTGCCCTGCTAGCCCTAAGCGTCTCTGTGTTGATCGTACAGAAACCCGGGGCTTGGTACTGAAGGTCGGCGGCCTTTCCGGCCGCACTTCCTGCCCGCTGTTTTCTGATGGTCGAACGGTGGTCATAGTGTGTGTTTATCATTTCAATTTTCCGTCGTTGTTGATTTTTGGTGTGATGAGGTCAGCAATCTGTTGTGATGTGATGGTGTCCGCATCTTTAATGCCTTCCGCTTTGAGTTGTATGCGGATGTCCTGAAGCACTTTTCCGCCGTTTGCGGTGTCATCAATAGCATTTTTTACATCAGCGTTGGTATTTAGTTTATTTCCTCTGCCGGCTGCGGTTTCACCGAGAATCTTGCTCAGGAGCTTGTTCGTCACATTGTTGCTGTCATTCATTGCTTCGCCGAGAGACTTATTAGCATTTGTGCCAGTGGGCGTGCCCGTAGCGTTCCTCAGGGAGTCTAAAGGACTCTTGCCTCCGCTGAGACCTGCGTTGAACGTCTGTGCCGCATTTTTTGCACCCAGGATGGACATGCCACCCTTACCGACCGGGATAATCGGCAACGCGAGCGGGATCTTTATTGCGCTCTGGCCGATGCTATTACCGAACTGCTGGATGCCGGCGACTGCGGAAGCATAGAAGCCGCCGAGCTTCGTGATGGAGCCGAAGAATCCTATCCAGATGACCATGACGCTCATGACCAGCCACATGAGCTGCCAGAAGGTATTCACGCCGTAGATGAGTGCGCCGGAGTTCTCCCCGAGCTTCGCAGCAACATCAGGAGGAGCAGAGCCGTACATCGCGTTGAGGAGGATGAATCCTACGGTGAGGGGTACAGCAACGATCGTCGGCAGGAACGCCGCCTTGATGAATTCGTCGAAGATTAATTTCGTGCTGAACGGGCCCATCTTGTCACCGATGACGACACCGAGGAACATGAACGGCATGAAGGCGATGGTGAGCCAGATGATCGGGATGCGGATGATGAACACGATCACCATCGCGATGAGTGGAAGCGTGAGCATGATGGAGAACACCATGATGAACACGACGTGCATGAGGAAGAACATCAGGTTGCCAAATTGGTTGCCGGAATTCGCGCCTGCTCCGGGATTATTCGAAGGCTTGATGACACGGTTGTACTCCGTCAGTCGTCCGTAGTTGACGACGAGACCGTTGAGCATGCCGAGGGCTGTATTGGCATTCGCGGCAAGCTGCATTTCTTTGTAGCAGATAACCCCCGGGATCAGATTTTTATAACCGTTTCCCGGTGCTTCACTGCACTGGTTATTGAGTTTAATGTCTGTGATGACTTTGCAGGGGGATCGTATGCCGTTTTCGTAGTACCAACATTGCGATTCTAGATGCGACGGCAGCTGGTAGACCGTCGCCGTCAGGACATTAGCGACGTCCAGGATCACTCGGGGGAAGAACCACGAGAAGTTCACGAGGATGACCGCGAAGATGAATTTCTTCCAGTAGTTCATCACATACTCACTGCTGTGAGTGACGACCGTTATGATGCCCGCAAAGATGAGCAGGAATGCGAAAATGATGTTCACGATGTCACGCGAGAACATCCAGATTTGGTTCAGCTGGTTCTCGCCGATGTTGCCGCTTTCCGTAATCCCCATGATGAAGAGGGGATCCAGCAGGTACTGCAGGAAGTAGAACGCGATCATTGCCAGGAATTGCAGGATGGTTCCGATTGCTGCGCCTCCGGTGGTAATGGCGGTGATGGCGCCGTTCAGTGGCGATGTATTCGCACCCTGCGCGTACGCCGCCTCTATCAACCACGGACAATCCTGAAAGAACAGGATGCCGAGAGACAGGAGTGCGATTGCCAGTGATGTTTTTTGTTTCTGAGACATTCAGAAGAGTATACCACATTTTGACCGCATCGCGAAGCCCCATACAGCCATCTTCTGCAATGTACTCCACAACATAAATCAGCGCTTTTGTTGAGTATAAAAATTGTTCACTAAAATTCAAAAAAATGAGGCAAATCGCACTTTTTCGGCTTCATTTAAACATTTTTATTGAACCAATACTTTGATCGAAAGATTGATCACTTTTCTTGCACTTCCTCTGTGTTCTTGAGTACAGTTTGTGAACATGTTCACTCTTCCCAGTGAACGCCATGTCGTCAACTGTCCTCAAAGCACTGTTCAGCAGCCAAACGCGGGTGAAGCTCCTCTCGACGTTCCTCATGCATCCGGAGAGCGAATTCTTCATTCGTGAGCTGACACGTCTCCTCAACGAGCAGATCAACTCCATTCGCCGTGAACTGGAGAACCTCCGCCGCATCGGACTCGTCCGTGCCCGCCACAGGAACCGGAAGAAGTACTACAGAGTAGATGAGGAGTTTCCCCTCTATCACGAGCTTCGGAGCATTTTTGCAAAGGAGATCCAGGCAGACAGTCCCGTTGTGGCCAGTCTGAAGAAGCTCCCGGTCATGGATCTCATCGTCCTCGCGGGAACATTCGTCGGCACGGAGACGAAGGTCGACCTGCTCCTCGTCGGAGACATCCGCAAGGAAATGGTGGAAGCGCTCCTTCTTCAGGATCAAAACCTCAAGAATGTGAAGTACTCCATCTTTGCGCAGGGCGACTTCCTCTACCGCCTCAGTCTGAAAGACCGGTTTATAAGTGATATTCTCAATGACCCCAGACATTTGATTGTTCTCAATACGATTGGCAAACAGATGGAAGAAGCGAAGAAGTAGGGAAGTAGGGAAATAGGGAATGGGGAAATAGGGAAATAGGGAATGGGGAATAGGGAAATAGGGAATGGGGAAATAGGGTGGCAAAACCACTCTTTCCGCCTTTACAGGACTCTTCCTGCCCTTTAGGCTATTCCGGACATGAGTCACCCCCTACATTCCCTTTCGGCGAAACTGCTGCAGAATAGGCCCGATATACGGCCGGGGTTCACCGTTCGCGTTTCCGAGAGGGTTCAGGAGGGAGATAAGGAGCGTCTGCAGGCCTTTGAAGGTCTCGTGATCGCCGTCCGTAAGGGGGCGACTCCGGCAGATTCTTCCTTCACCGTCCGCAAGGTCGCTTCGGGTGTGGGTGTGGAGCGCGTCTTCCCGTTGCACTCTCCTCTGATTGCCAAGGTGGAAGTGAAGAAGGTGGCAACCGTTCGCAGGGCGAAGATATTCTTCCTCCGCGGACGCCAGGGGAAGTCCGCGCGCCTCAGCGAGAGATTCACGACGTCGGAAGAGTTCGGTGTGGCCGTAGCGCCCGTAGCCGCAGCTGTGGAGGCCCCCGTAGAGGCACCTGCAGAGGAGAAAAAAGAGTGAGGTGTGCGCTATACTTGCTGTGTGAATACGATTCTTCTCATCGGCAATTTCGGCGTGGGGAACCTGGGGGATGAAGCGTTGAAGGAGTATTTCCTCTCACGCTTTCCCGGCGTGCGTTGGCGCGTGCTCTCGGCGCATCCCGTTGCAGGAGAGCTTTCCCGTTTGCCGGCGGGGATATGTTCTCTCTTGAGCTTTCGCTGGCTACGGACGCTCTATGTATACGCAACCTGCGACGGAGTGGTTTTCGGTGGCGGGTCTCTGTTTACGGACACGGAGTCTGTCCGGGCGTGTTTCCTGTGGTGGCTGCATGCATGTGCGGCGCGGATATTCAGACGTCCACGGTACTTTGCTTTTCAGGGGGTCGGGCCGTTTCGGACCAGGGTGGGGGAGTGGCTGACGAGGTCAGCGTTCACCGGAGCTGCCAGTATTTCTGTCCGGGACTCCCTGTCGCAGAAGCGCGTGGAGTTGTTTAAATTGAATACTAAAGTTATTCAAACTTTCGATCCTGTTTTCTCTCTTCTTGAAAATAAAAAGCACGATAATCGCACTCAAAAAATATTCGGTGTCATACCACGGAAAAACTCAGATGCAACCCTCCGAAAACGACTCGCAGAATGTATGAGAAACACACCGTTTGACAAAGTTGTCATTCTCTCACTTCAACCGCACGATTCTCGTGAAGCCTCATACTGCTCCGATCTTGCGCGGGATATCAGCGCGGAGGTGATATCAATCCGCACACTTCATGCACTCGGGTATGAAGTAGGGTGTTGCTCCTACATTGTGACGCAGCGCTATCATGGTGCGATTGCCGCGTTGGCTCTGGATATACCGTTTGAAACAGTGATGCAGACGGAGGGGGATAAGCTTTCGACGGTGACTCCGTGCCTCGGGTCGGTTTGTGCGATGTTTGTGGAGGCAGGGGAACGGGCATTGCGGGATTGCTTGTCTTGAGGTCAATAGGATTTCTGCTATGCTCAGGACATCAACTATGAAGAAGCGCAATACACTGTTTTTGCTACAGGAAGAACAACCGCTGTTCATGGCGCTACCTCCTGGTATCAGGGAAGGTTGGACTGCTGAGGTGATCAAACCTGTGTATGAGGACCCGCGTGATTTGATAATCCGATTCAAGAGATTCCTACCCGCAAACCCAGTGTTTAAGCGTCTCGAGACTGCGGTGATGGCAGGCAGCGGTTCCGTTGAAGACATCATTACGCAGAGTCAGGAGCTGAAAATGTCCGATCTTTCCTATGAGCAGATGATCGATCTGTTTTTTGTTCTCGGTTCGAAGATTCTCGGCGGATACATTCGCTATGGACTGAAGAACGTCGATTCTGATGATGATCTGGAGGCGGTAATGACACTCTCGATGATCCGTCATTCTCTTTTTGCGGCAAATGCAAAATACCCCGCGCGCGCATGACCCCAGGTGAATCCAGCAATCCAGAGACGGCGCAGGGCATTGAGCAGATGCTCCCTGACTTTGAGAATGCTCAGGAGATCCGGGAGTACTACGGATTACGCGATGACATCACGCTACAGTCGGAAAAAGACGAAGTCGAACTGCTCGATCGGATGCGTGAGAGGCACCCGGACTTCAATGGGAGGCTGAATGAGGCCCATGAGTATGTTTCCAGTCTCTATCGTCAGCATCTGACGAGGAATGCACTCCAGGAAGACGTGAAGAGTGAGGTTTCGGAAGCTCAGGTCGAAAAGCAGAAGAGCTGGTTCCGCAGACATCCCTGGCTGACTGCGGGGGCAGGTGTTGCTGCGCTTCTGGCACTTCTTTATTTCACGGGCCCTCTTGCAACTACAGCAGGGGAATACGGTGGGGCGCTGATCGAGAGTTTCAAGACTGTTCTTGCAAAGATAGGCATTGGTACGCCTGCAGTACTCACAGAGGCTGCCGGAGATGTAGCGGTTGGTACTGAGGTTGGAGCAGAAGCCGCAGAGCTTGCGGCTGAAGCTTTCCAGAGTGCGGGCAGTGCGGCTAGCCAAACAATGGAGGCGATTCAGTCTGCCGCACAGGCGACAGGAGCAAGCGCTCAGTCGGCAACACTTTCTGCGGAGGCCGCGGGGAAAATTATGTCGTCGCCGCAGGTTCTCGAAGGAATGGAACAGGTTGTCGATCCCCTGCAGAGAATCCTGCAGCAGCTGCCGCCAAAGTGATTGAAGAAATAGTGGAAATGTGGTAGTATCTTCTGATGCCTCTAGAGTCACCAGAGAAACAGGAAAGACTCCCACTGCTTGAGAATCTCACTCGCGAAATGCGTGAGGGTTTGGCATTTCAGGAATCCAAGGAGGACACCCGTGCGTATGAGTCCGCAGCGGTGGCACTCAAGCAGTTTGCAGAACGTGGTCTTTCTGCGGCGAACTCCGTCGAGAAGGAATTGACCCGCCAGAAGACCCTTGATGAGGGGGATAAACGCAAGATGCCTCCCGAAGAAGTGGCGAAGTGGGAGCGCATGCTTACGGAAGTGGAAACATGGACACTCACGGTTCCGAATCTCCTGCAGCAGCTTCGCGTGGTGCAGTATTCACCTCAGATTCAGGAGCGATTATGGGACATTTTCCAGATAATTTTCGATCGTGAGCAGTTTCTCACGCAGCTCGGGAACATGCGTTTCAGGGCGCTCAAAGGGAGTGACAAGAACCCGTTTTCACCATTTGAAGAGCCCGTTCCTGATGAGTTCTTTCAGTTGGCTGCCATCGCAACAACACAATGGATGCTTCGCGAAGGATTGCGTGTCCATCCGGATCTTCTCAAGGGTGATCGTAAAGCAGATCTTGATCAGTATCTTGCAGTCATTCAAGCGCTGATGGACTGGGAAGTAGAGGGGACATGGACAGTGGACACTGCCGGAAAAGTCGATGTATTTATTCTGGCGCAGACGAAAGCGCAGTTTGCTCGCCAAGGTGGAGCTGAGGCATTGGCGGAGCTCTTCAATCAGGGAAGAGTGACGATCATTAAAAAGGGCGAAACAGAGGCGAAGGTCGCGAAGCCAACGGATACTGTGCAGCCTGGAGACATTGTCAAAATGATTACTGTGTTCAAGCGTTCAACGGACCGTGCAGGCACGGCAATGGAAGGAGCACGTGTGCCAGCTGATCAGGAACGACGCAGGGAAAACGCAGAGCGCGTGACGCAGAATCTTCCGGGCTCCGTGCAATTTGCCTTCAACGTCACAAGTCAGACTGACGTCTGGAAGAGGCTGCTTACGGAGATTGGAGGAACGAGTGACCGATCTCGATACGCGAAGCAGTTGAGCGAGGATGTTGAGAGATTTAAGGATGAATTCATAGGAAAGAAGGCATTCGAAGCCTTTAGAAAGGAAGCGCAAGATTTACTGAAGGATGCTAATAAGGACAATGAAAAGGCAAGGCGACTGATTCGTTTTTTTTCATGGGTGACGGGAAAGACGGGCAGTGATGCGATCAGTGAACGACTCACGACACGTCCTGATGAATTCCAGAAGATTTTCGATGAGGTGATGAAGAAAGTTGAGGCGGGATTCGATGCCGTGGCTAAACCGGAAAATGTCGCTACGATCAACGAGCTGACCGGCTTGCTCGGCAAAATGCAGAATGGAGAAAAACTCAATCCTGCGTCTGAAGAGCGACTGAAGGAACTCCTTACGAAGTACGGATCAATTATTTTCGAAACCGGCCAGGCAATGTCCGCAATTCAGGCATGGCAGGTGGGAGAGAATGTGCAGCGTGTCGGCGGTGCGGGAAAGCCGAATAATTTGGAGCTTGTCACACGGGTGAATAATAAATCTCTCGTACAATGGCTCGCTGGCTTTTCACCGTATGGAGCCCTGCAGACCAAGAGCTATGTAGATCGTAATGGCAGAGTTATTCTTCTCGACACTCTTCCGTCCTTCTCCGAGCGCGGAGTGTTCAGTCACGGAGTTGAGTTGACCAAGCTTGGTCTGGAGACTGCAGGTGCCTCGATTATTTTGAGCCATATTCTCACGCGCATTCCGTACCTGAACATGATTCCTGGTTTCAAGGCTCTGATGGGTCGCGTCGCAGTCCCCGTTATTCTGGCGGAGGCGCAGATAGCACTGACGGAGAAAATGGCACGTCAGGAGCGTGTCAAAATTGCCGCGAAGGAAATCGATGACATTATTAAAAAGCTTGAGGATTTACGTCAGCGCCCGCGAAAAGCAAACGCGGAAGGCCTTACAGATACCGCAACTGTTTTAGCTTCACAGTTACGAATGAATCTCACGGTTCTGCTGCACGTTGCAACAGATCAAAAGCCGGAAGACCGGAGACCGGATCTACTCCTTGAAGCACATGTGTTCACCAATCAGCTGATGACTGCTTTCGGTTATCCGCCGTTGAGCCAATTGGATTCGGGGATTGTTCCCGAGACTGTTCAGGATCTTCGCGATCGGCTCGATGCTGAAGGCTACCGTAATGCCAAAATTTCCCCGGAGGTTCAGGAATATATCGAGAGCCGAACAGCGGACAAGAGAATGGACAGAGAAAGGGAAGGCCGGCTCAATGCACAAAAGAGGAGGATGATTCGTGACTCGGTGGAGGCAAAGCAGGAGGATCCGGAGCATCAGGTAGCCCGTGGTCTCATTCCGGATTACCTACTGACAGTTCAGGGGAAGACCAACCTCCAGAAAAATATGGTTGCCGTTAGAGACTCCAAGGAATTTCAGGATCAATCGTATGTTCGCAGTCTTGAACGTCTGGGTTCCAATGCCGAGGAACAGGTTGCCAAAGCGTATACCATTGCTGGTGATGTTTTTATGATGCATCATAAGTGGCAGAAAATGTATGGAATTCTGGGCAAAGAGTTAAAAAGAGCGCCTGTACCGGATGATATGACCGTCGATGTTCTCTCCAGGGAGTTTCCTCTCGACCAACGCGGTCGGAAGAAGGTCCGAATTGCGGAATTGGATCGTGAGATTGAGCAAACGTTACGAAATTATTCACTTCACGATATTTTAACGGTTTCACGTCTTGTGTCACTGAATCCCCCCGATAATCGTGTTCTTGCTGAACAATGGCTGCACGATGCGTATACGGATAACAAGTATGTCAACCAGTATCTCAATTCACAGTTTGGTGCTCCATCCACGCGTACCGGTCTTGCGACATCCATGCTGTCCCAATGGATCGAACTCTATAATTACTACGAGGCGTATAGAAAGAGCCCGGTTGCCTATGATGGTAGTAGGGAATTGAATCTCAGTCGCATCAAGGCTACGAATTTTAAATTATTTTCTTTGCCAGATAATCACTGGATGGTGATACATCTTCAAATTGTCGATAAAAAGTGGACCGGAGGCTTGAGTGTGGAGATGGGAAAGAATTCAGGTAATGGAGATGGCAAGTCAGTGACTGCGGGGCAACTTGTCATCGGCGACAAGAAGTTTGTCTTTTCAGATGAGAAGCGGGTTCAGGATATCGACTGGCGTTACCTCTATCCCGGTGTGAGAATCACCATTCTTGACGCAACAGGTAAAAGGCTCGCGGAAAAT
This sequence comes from Candidatus Peregrinibacteria bacterium, assembly GCA_016866815.1. GTDB lineage: Bacteria > Patescibacteriota > Gracilibacteria > Peribacterales > Peribacteraceae > VGKZ01. The sequence continues at coordinate 24,371 of VGKZ01000004.1, forward strand.
GTGCCGCTGATCCTGCAGAATCCGAACTGAAGTTTGTCATCTACTTGATAGGCAAATGCTGGAGTTCATTGTGAGGAGCCAGTACGATATTCCCGCATGAATATCAGGAACTTCTGCATTATTGCGCACATCGATCACGGCAAGTCCACACTTGCCGACCGCATGATCGAACTGACCGGAACCAAGGAGAAACGGGAGATGAAGGAACAGCTCCTGGATTCCATGGATCTGGAGCGCGAGCGCGGCATTACGATCAAACTGACGCCGGTGCGTATGCGCTACAAGGACTGCGAGCTGAACCTGATCGACACCCCCGGTCATACGGACTTCCGCTACGAAGTGAGCCGGAGCCTTGCGGCATGCGAAGGTGCCATTCTTCTGGTTGACGCGTCACAGGGAATTCAAGCGCAGACGCTCGCCGTTCTGTACATGGCGCTGGAGAACGATCTGAAGATCATTCCGGTCCTCAATAAGATTGATCTCCCCGCGGCGGATCCCGAACGGGTCAGCGAGGAAGTCATCAAGCTTCTCGGCTGTGCGAAGGAAGAAATTTTGCTGATCTCCGCGAAGGAGGGCAGAGGAGTGACGGAGGTATTGGACGCCGTTCTTGAGCGAATCGCTCCTCCAAAATCCTCCGGATCGCCGCATGCGCGTGCTCTGATCTTCGATGCGATCATGGACCAGTACCGTGGTGCGGTGGCGTACATTCGTATGATCGACGGATCACTGCTGAAGGGTCAAAAAATTCACCTGCTCGGAACGCAGCAGGAATACGAAGTTCTCGATGTCGGACATTTTGCACCCGCATACATTTCCGACGGCATTCTCCATGAAGGCGAGATCGGGTACGTGGTGACGGGTGCCAAGGACGTCTTGCACGTGAGGACGGGGGATACCGTTGCCTCTTCGCCTGATGCAGCGCCGCTTCCCGGTTACAAGCAGGCGCAGCCGATGGTCTTCGCCGGTCTCTATCCCGTGGAGGCGGATAACTACCCGGATCTCCGCGAGGCCCTCGAAAAGCTCTCCCTGAATGATGCAGCGCTGAACATGGAACCGGAGAGGAATGCCGCCCTTGGGAACGGCTTCCGGTGCGGATTTCTCGGCCTTTTGCACATGGATATTATTCAGGAGCGCCTGGAGCGTGAGTACAACTGTGACCTCATCATCACTGCGCCCAGCGTACGGTACGAGGTGAAATTGCAGGCGAGGAACCCTGCCGAAATTGTCCGTTCAAGTCTCCTGAAGCCCGATGAGCCCGATACGGCGGTCATCAGCAACCCCGCGGATTTTCCGGATCCGACGTACATCTCCGAGATCCGTGAACCATGGGTGAAGCTGGAAGTCGTCTGTCGCAAGGAGGACGTCGGTCCCGCGATGCAGCTGACGCAGGAACGGCGGGGTATCTACAAAGGTCTCCAGTATCTGGATGCAGACCGGGCGCTCATGCAGTTTGAAGTTCCGTTGCAGGCCATTGTCCTTGATTACTTCGACAAGCTGAAGTCTGCGACCGCCGGCTATGCGTCCATGAGTTACGAGCCCATAGGGTACCAGGCAGGAGAGCTGGTGAAGCTGCAGATTCTTCTTCTCGGCGAGCCGGCTGAAGCACTCTCGACGATCGTCCATAAGAGTGAAGCACACGATGTCGGTTCCATCATCTGCAAGCGGTTGAAAGACGTACTGCCGAAGGAGCAATTTCAAATCCCCATTCAGGCGGCGATCGGATCGAAGGTCGTTGCCCGCGAAACACTTTCCGCTGTCCGCAAGGACGTCACTGGTTACCTGTACGGAGGAGACGTCACACGCAAGAAGAAGCTGCTTGAGAAGCAGAAGAAGGGAAAGAAGCGCATGAAGCAGATGGGGCGCGTTACCCTTTCGCAGGAGGCGTTTTTGAGCGTGTTGAAGAGGTCGTGAAGCTATGAGCTATGAGTGATGAGCTGTAAGCTTGGTCAGACCATGTCATTTGTGTTTCC
>VGKZ01000005.1 GCA_016866815.1 Candidatus Peregrinibacteria bacterium
GTGGCGTCCGCCTTCCTCCTTCGTGAGGACGTACACCTCAGCCTCGAAGTTCGTGTGCGGTTTGATGGAACCCGGCTTTGCGAGCACCTGACCGCGCTGGATCTCTTCGCGCTCGATACCGCGGAGGAGAAGACCAACGTTATCGCCGGCCATACCTTCGTCGAGAAGCTTGTGGAACATTTCCACTCCCGTGACAACCACTTTGCGGGTGTCCTGGATACCGACGAGTTCGACTTCCTCGTTGATCTTCACCTTACCCTGCTCGATACGACCCGTCGCAACAGTACCGCGTCCCTTGATGGAGAAGACGTCCTCGACAGGCATGAGGAAGGACTTGTCGACTTCACGCTTCGGATCGGGGATCCATGTGTCGAGAGCGGTGAGCAGTTCACGCAGCTTTTCGATCTGTGCGGCGTCTCCTTCGACGGCCTTCAGAGCGGAACCTTTGATGATCGGGGTCTTGTCGCCCGGAAACTCGTACTTGCTGAGAAGTTCGCGTACTTCGACTTCGACGAGTTCAAGGAGCTCAGGGTCCGTCACCATGTCGACCTTGTTCAGGAAGACCACGATGTACGGAACGTTCACCTGGCGTGCGAGGAGAATGTGCTCGCGGGTCTGCGGCATCGGACCGTCCGCTGCGGAGACGACGAGGATGGCTCCGTCCATTTGGGCGGCGCCGGTGATCATGTTCTTCACGTAGTCAGCGTGACCCGGACAGTCGACGTGCGCGTAGTGGCGCTTCGTCGATTCGTACTCGACGTGTGAAGTGTTGATCGTGATGCCACGCTCGCGCTCTTCAGGAGCGTTATCGATCTGGCTATAGTCCTTCTTCTCGCCTTCCGGAGAGAAGTTGATGGAGAGTGCAGCGGTCAGGGTCGTCTTCCCGTGGTCGACGTGCCCGATGGTACCGACGTTGACGTGCGTCTTGCTGCGGTCAAATTTCTTCTGGTCAGCCATGGCAAAAGAAGGAAAAGATGTTCAAAGTGCAGGGAGGATACACTCCTCTAGCCCGAAGAGTCTAGGGGAGCGCGTAAAAGAGTCAAGAAATTTGCAGCGGGCTGACCTTGGCTATACTGCATGCATGAGGAAAAAAGAACGAATGGAGATCTTCGTCCGGACTCTGTGGGAGTGGTTTTGCTCTCATAAACGCGATTTACCATGGAGGGATTTGGATGGAGAACAGGTCAACAGACGCGCATACTGCATTCTGGTTTCGGAAGTCATGCTCCAGCAGACGCAGGTTAGTCGAGTAAAAATTGTGTTCAAGAATTTTCTCGAGGTGTTCCCGCAGATCACCGATTTGGCCCTGGCAAGCAACCGTGATGTGCTCCTTGCCTGGAGGAGTATGGGCTACAACAGTCGCGCGCTGCGATTGCGTGACGCCGCGAGGACGATCACGGAAAAATTCCCCGGCAGCTTTCCCATGCAGATGGAAGAGCTTCAGGCGATTTCCGGGATCGGGCACTACACAGCAGCTGCCATTCGCAACTTCGCTTTTCATCTCCCTACACCGTGTCTCGATACCAATATCCGGCGCATCCTTCACCGTTCGTTCGTCGGTCCGGAGAATGCAGACGGAACATATAGGAAGGACGATGCATATATTCTGAAAATCGCCGCGGAGGTTTTGGAGGAGGCTCTTGCAACGCATGACAGGTTTCTTGGTTTGTCTGTTCCTTTGAATCCAAAAAGCCTAAAAACCAATGCACCGCGCACATTCCCGTCCGCGGACTGGCATGCAGCGCTCATGGACTACGGCTCGCTCGTCTGCACGAAGCGGAATCCCAAGTGGGACGTCTGTCCGCTGACGAAAGCTGGCATCATGAAAGCCGCGTATTGTGTGCCAACAGTCAACAGCCAACAACCAACAGCGAAGCCCGAGCCAGGCCGCATAATTGGCTCCAAATTTATTCCCAACCGCATCATCCGCGGACGCATTGTTGAAGAACTGCGCGACGAGCCGTCGGGACTTCCGTTGCCTGAAATCGGCAGCCGGGTGTGCATCGACTGGTCGCCCAGAAGGCATACTGTTTGGCTACGTGAGATCATCGCAAAGCTTGAGCGTGATTCGATGGTCCGGAATATCAGGGGGAAGATTGCCCTGGCGGATTAGGGCTGCTTCCCGTCCCGGCGTCCGGTTCGTCGGACATTTCGTCGTTCGTACCTCTGGCGCCCTTGCGGAGTTTGTATACGGCGTATGCAGCGACTGCGATGATCGTGAGGATGGCGATGACAATGGCCAGGACGGGAGTGTCGTTCTCCGTTTGATCTTCCGGTGCGGTGATTACAGGGAGAGTGTTGTCCGGCCCGGTTGGTTCCTGGGTTTCCGTGGTATCCGGCTGCCCGGAGAATTGCGCTCCGGCAGATGAGGGAATTTCTTCAGTCTGTGTCGACGGCAATGTACCCCTTTGCTCCAGAGATATGGATGATGAGGTCTGTGCGGAGTCGGTTTCTCGTCCGACGGTTTCAGAACGCTCTGCCGATGAGAGTGCCTTTTCCGAGGAAACAGCAGCGAAGAGGCTGACTTTCGATGCCGAAGCCCGCGTATCCCGAAGTTCTCTGAATGCTTCATCCAGAGATTCCATGAATGTGACTTGCTGGACTGCGTCCACCCGGCGTGCGATGAATTCTTCGACGAAACTCCCCGTCCCCGATGTCTTCAGTGCGTACCAAACACTCCCATGGGCAGCGTCGCCCAGGAAGATCGCTTCCATCGACGGCAGATAGTAGAGTGTCTCCTCCTCTGTATTGCCCGGTAGCAGTTCCGGATCGCGGATGACGGCCAGAGGAAATGTTTCACCGAAGATCGCGCACTCCGGTCCGATGATGCGCGGCAGAATGTTGTCTACGCGGAAGTTGATGATGCGGTTCCAGAGGAAATGCTTCGCTTCGTGATTAAGTGCCAATAGTTCTTCGCAGCCGTGTTCCTGTGGCTGCAGCACTATGTCGTTCGTAGCAGTATCGAAGAGTTGTTCCGGTTCTTCCTTCAGCGGAGGCAGCAACGGAGTTCCGGGGAGAATGTTATCGACAACGTGTGCGAACGCATAGGGCGTGCCCATGCTGAGTACCATGCTTGCCGTTACGAACGAACGTCCAAACGCGCTGCGCATGGTGAACAGGATAGCGCACATTGGTACTTGCCTGCTACGGAGGTTTTATGCCCTCTTCAGGCTGCCGCTTTTATAGCTGCATCGTCATGGAAAGCGGCGAGCGCTTTCTTCACGCGTTCACTGTCGACCGGAGCACCTCCGGATACCTGCGGTGCCGGTGCTGCGACGGCGGATGTTCGCCCCTTTTTCTTTCTGAGGAACATGAAGACGATGAGACCACCGAAACATGCGAATGCGATTGATGCGTACTGAATCATGTCGAAGGTACTCATGCCGGATCTCGGTGCGGCGCTATGGACGGCGTTCTCCTCCTCCGTGTCCTCCTCGTTCACTGCTTCCTCCGGCGCAGGAGTCTCTGCCGGTTGCTCCAAAATCTCCTCCTGCTCCTGCGTTTCCTGCTCCTCCACGGGCGTCGGATTTTCGATCATGTCGAACGGTGAGTCGTTGGCTGGTGTGTTTGACGTCGGAAGTGTAGCCGGTTCACTTTTCGCCTGAACTTCCTTCCCGGCGCGGTAGAAAGTTTTTGTTTGATCCCGGTTTTGCTCAGGTTGTGGAGTGCTCGGGGATTCCACTGCTGGCTGCAGATCGAATGGATTGTCCTGCGCAGCGGCACGCTCGATGTTCTGCACGGAAAGGGATGCAATTGCTCCCAGGAGCAGCGTTGCCAGAAGGGGTTTGGAGGGGATAGGCATTTTTTACTATTATACAACAAAACATAAATATGAGCAAATACCACTAAAACGTCAAATCATTACCGTTCATGCGTGCGATTCGCACGCATGAACGGCAGAAATCCATTATTGTGCTATCCCTTCGATTCTCCGTTCGCGGATGACGTTGACCTTGATGACGCCGGGGTACGTGAGCTCGGCCTCGATTTTCTTTGCGATGTCTTTTGCGAGCTTCTCCTGTTCCAGGTCGTTGATCTTCTGGGTGTCCACGTACACGCGGACTTCCCGCCCTGCGGAAATGGCGAATGCCCTTTGCACGCCCTCAAAGCTCCTTGCGGTCTCCTCGAGTTCTTTGAGACGCTTGATGTACGCCTCGACGGATTCCCTGCGGGCTCCCGGTCGCGCTCCGGAAATGGCATCTGCCGCTGCGACGACGAAAGCTTCCGCGCTCGCGATGGGTATGTCTTCGTGGTGCGCGGCGACACAGTGGATCACCTCTGGGCGCACTTTGAATTTCTTACAGATCTCCACGCCGATCTCGACGTGCGTACCTGCGACTTCATGGTCGAGGGCCTTGCCGATATCGTGGAGCAGACATCCTTCGACGACGATCTGCGGATCGGCGCCGATTTCCTCCGCCATCATTCGGCCGATCCCTGCCATTTCCACAGAGTGTTTCAGGATGTTCTGACCGTAGCTTGTGCGGAAGCGGAGACGACCGATGATTTTCAGCAGCTCAGGCGGGTATCCGGTGATGCCGAGTTCTTCCGTCGCGCGCTTTCCGAATTCCGACATCATCTTGCCGACTTCCTTCTTCATCTTCTCCACAACTTCCTCGATGCGTGCTGGCTGGATGCGTCCGTCTTTAATGAGTTTTTCCATCGCGAGTTTCGCGACGTAGCGCCGTGCAAGGTCGTAACCGGAGATGACGATAGCTTCGGGCGTGTCGTCGATGATGATGTCGACGCCCGTCATCTGTTCGAATGCGGTGATGTTGCGTCCTTCTTTTCCGATGATCTTTCCCTTCACGTCGTCACTCGGCAGCTGAACGATAGTTGAGGTGGATTCCGTCGCGACTTCGGATGCGTAGCGCTGCATGGCTTCGGCCATGATGTTCTTTGCTTCCTCCTCGAAGTGTTCCTGAGCTTCGCGCTTCTTGAGTTCGACCTGCTTCGTGAAGAAATCGGAAAATTCGGTTTCGATTTCCCTGAGAAGTTGCTCTTTCGCTTCCCCTTGGGAAAGCTTGCTGACGGTTTCCAGAGCTTCGCGATGCTTCTGGGCTCCGGCTGAGAGTTCCTTTTTGAGCTCGTCAACGTCCGCTTCGCGGTCTGCGAGACTCTTCCTCTGGCGTTCGACTTCCTTCACCTTTTCATCCAGGACTTTCTCCTTTTCTTCAAGACGTGCGTGTTGTTCGCCGATTTTCGCTTCAAGCTCATTGGCCTGGAGCCGGGCCTCGCTCAGGATCTCCCGTGCAGTGGCCCGCGCTTCCACTTCCGCGGTCTTGATGCCGCTACGGGCATCGTTCAGCTTGTTTTCGAGATTACCGAGCTGACGCTCCTTTTCGTGGATATCCCTCTGGAGCTTTTCACTGATTTTGTTTCCCTTGGAGAACCAGAACCAACCGACGATGACGCCGAGAGTCGCACCGCCGAGGATCGCCGTGAAGACGATGACGTACTGAGTTTGCATGAATTCGGGGGCAAGTATGCAAAAAACGATTGCCCCACTGTACTCAAGAGACCGGCATCATTTCTGAGCCCGATGGTCCTGCGATGCTGATGCTTCTGATCGTCATGGAACGTTCGGGGAATCCGTGCGCCGTGGTCTTCTCCTGAAGTAAGTGGGTAATCCGTTACCATCATACAGGAGCCCCGCTGCAGATGCGAATTTTTTGTCCGTTGGATGTAAGCCAAAAAGTCCTCTCTGCTCTGAAAATGTGCCGAATTTTCCCTCTTGTTCCACAGGAACCAGGAACGTCCGATTTTCTCTCTCTGAAGGCAAAATCGTGAAATGCAGTCCGGGGTGTTGCTGCAGCGCATATGTGCCCGGCCTTCCTCCCGTGGTGTGCTGGTCCTCTTTTGCCATGCGCCCATGGACTCTTCCCTGTTCGGCCGTCGCGTCACTGCTGTCGCTGTCCCTTCTCCCTCCGAAGGTGCTCGCCCGGGTCGCAATGACGGAAGTCCTGTGGGCGGGGTCGGTTGTGAGTTCCGCAGATGAGTGGGTGGAGGTGGGGTGTGAGGACGGAGGTAGGGTAGGTATGGTAGGTATGGTAGGTACGGTAGGTACGGAAGGTATGGTAGGTATGGTAGGTATGGTAGGTACGGTAGGTACGGTAGGTACGGTAGGTACGGAAGGTATGGTAGGTATGGTAGGTACGGTAAGTATGGTAGGTATGGTAGGTACGGTAAGTATGGTAGGTGATGCCGTGATCAATGTTGAAAACTCCAGCGCGGGCATACCTGCCCGCAGCGACGGATGTTCTTTCGATATTGCTGGTTGGCAGCTATTTTCACGCAATAGTGCGGGCGAAGACGCACTGATGTTTACGTTTCCCGCAGAGACGATCATCGGAGATGGAGAGCGGATACTCGTGAGCAATTATGCGGCGGGGGAGTCGGCGCTGTCAGTCGAGCCGGATTTTGTAACGACCGCGGTGAGTCTGCCGAATACAGGACTCAAGCTCACGCTGAAAGATATTTCCGGGACTATCGTTGATACAGTTGATGACGGCAGCGGCACACCGTTTGCCGGTCGGAGTACAGAGCCGAAAGCGAGCATGGAGAGGATCGATGTGTTTGCGCCGGGCACTGATGCGGGAAACTGGAGGACGGCGGAGGTGTCACAGAATTTTGATGTGAATGTTGTGGTGTTCGGGACTCCGGGAGTGGATGAGGATCCAGAAGCTTCAGAGGATCCAGACGATCCAGAAGCTTCAGAGGATTTAGAGGAGGGTCACTCTTCACTTTTCCCATCTTCCACCTCCTCTGAGTCCTCTGGATCCTCTGAGTCCTTTTCCTCCGTGTTTTCTTTTGCCTCCACGTACTCAACTATTCGTATCACCGAGGTCCTCCCCAATCCTCCCGGTACCGACGATCGTGAGTGGATCGAGTTGCAGAATATGAGCACGGATACTGTCGACATCGAAGGATGGAAACTGAAGAGGGGATCGGCGAGTTATGTTTTTCCCCGTCTCACAGCATCGGGATATCTCATCGAGCCCGGTGGTTTTCGTATTTTCTACAAGTTTGAATCCGGACTCTCGCTTCCCAATGACGGAGGACTCGTAGAGATTCTGAATGGTGCAGGAGTACCGGTAGATTCCTTCCAGTACAACGGAGGCGGTGAAGGAGTTTCCTCCGGACGGGACGCAGCAGGAGGGCGGAATTCGTACTGTGTGCCTACGCCTCTCGCTGTGAATGACGTTATTCCTTTCGACCCGCGGATCGACATTCAGTCCGGTCTCAGTACGGATTACGATCGTGTAACATTGAATCTGAATACGACGGCGAACACGTCACTCACCGATGCGCGATGTCTGTGGGACTTCGGTGACGACGAAACATCGGAATCCTGCAATCCCGCTTCGCACACGTGGGATGAGTATGGTGTGTATCACGTTACGCTCAAGGTTATGAATGCGTGCGGGGAAGAGGTGGAGAGGGGACTGGATGTTGTGGTGTTGAAGAAAAAGGAGAAGATCCAGACGATCCAGAGGACTCAGACGAACCAGACGAGCTCTTCCTTTTTTTCAGATTCCTCATCTTCTGGATCTTCTGGTTCTTCTTATTCCTCTAAGCCCTTTCTATGTGCCCCTTCCTCTTCCATCGGCCTCATCATCTCATCTGTTTTTCCATCACCGGAGTCTGGTCAGGACGAATGGATCGAGCTCACCAATACCACTGCCACACCCCTCTCCCTCTGCGGCTGGTCACTCGATGACATTGCCGATGCCGGAAGCAAGCCCTGGAAGTTTCCCGATGCGACGGACCTACAGCCCGGTGAGTCACACAAATTTTTCGGTGCGCTGACCAAAATTGCTCTGAATAACAGCGGTGATGACGTGCGGTTGCTCAATGCTGCGGGGGAGGTTGTTGATGTGTTGCGTTACAAGAATGCGAAGAAGGGAATTGTTGTTTACGATAGTGCATCGAGTGTTTCTTCATCCCTAGCATCAGAGAAAAAATTAGAACAAAAAAATTATTCAAAAACGGCAGTTTACCCTTCATTGGGCGCAATGGTGAAGGCGATGAATGTCCGTTACGAGGCATCCGGTTTTTCATCAAGTGCGTCGCTTATGACGCTTGAAGAGTTGCCGGAGGAGTACAGGGAGGTGTTCGGGAATCAGGATGTTGGTGGAGAGAATCAGTCATCCAAAAATTCACTGCCGGTACTCTGGGTTGCTTTGGCGATTCAATCTATTGGATTCGTTCTATTGGCATTTTGGAGGATGTTGTAATAAATAGTAATTTATAGTATAATATTGTATATGGTTAATGGTCGTAACAGGCCGGCTGATGGTGGCAACGACGGAAACGATGTTCCCGATGTTATTCAGTATTCGGGAATGCTACGAAGGCCAATAGATAGAAATTACTTTGAAGATACACGATACGTTGCATGGGATCTTGAAGAAGGAATCGGTGCCAGTGAACAAAGTGCGCAGTGCGAGGCAAAACAGCTGACCTATGGTTCAGGAAAATTCGACATGAAAATGTGGAAAGTTCGAACTGCTGGCGGCAGTGCCTTAGCCCATCCAGGCGGTCAGACATACTTAAGCTATGCCTGTGAATATTTTGGTTTGTCTCAGAGTGAGAGTAATCGAAAAAAGGTTCTTATACTTCTGAAGCGATTAATTGGGATTGATATGGATTCCATTCACTCTGTGCATAAGAATGCTCAAAGAGTTCTTGATGAATATGATGCGTCACATGGATCAGAAAGCGGAGGTGGCAGTGATGAGGATGACGACGATGATTCTGATGACAGTAATGGCAAGCGTGGCAACAATGGCTCAAAAAAAGGTAAAACGGAGGACTTTCAGCAAAAATACGATTATGCCGTGCAGCGCGGAGCGCGGTTTGCGAAGTGGTACCCGGATGCAACTGAACAGGAAATAGCTGACGAAATTAAGGCGGCATATGAGGGAAAAGAAGTGCAAGTCCACGTTCAGGGATTTCGAGCCGGTTTCTACGAATATCTTCGTCTGCATCCACATCCAAATCCTGAAGTTCAGGAGGCGCTTGAGCGAAATCGGGAGCTTGCTGAGAGGCTTCTTCAGGTTGAGCATGAGCAGCAGCAAGCGATTATCGATCGTGACGCAGAGCGTCAGAGAGCAACAACTTTGCAGCAAGAAGTGCGTGCTCTACGCGATGCAGAAGTAGCACGAGCACGGCCAAAGTCGAAGAAAGCTGTTATGCCTCCACCCCTGCCTGCCACTCCAACATTAAAACCCTCAGCGTCGCGAGATTTTATTGGCAAGAATTCCGCACGAGTATTCGCGCTGAGGTTAGCGAAGGGTGCTGAAGCTCCTCCTCCACCTGCTCCAGCACCTTCGACACCTCCGGCGGCTTCAACGGCAACTCCTGCAAATCCTCAGACAACGCCTCCTACCGCTGGAGGCGGCCATGGCCAACAGGCGAATCGCCCGGCAGGGGGGCATTAAATCCAGTACCAGAGCGCCTAAACTCCATTGTCAGGTTCGTCGTTTTTTGCTAAAATGTAGGGATTTAGAAAAAACCCAAATACATGGCTAAAATCAGTCCAGATACACAGGGCGACTGGCAGAGACTCGATCCGCAAGTAGCGGAAAGGGTTCGAGCAATTGAGTCCGATATTGTTATTGCACAAGTGATTGGAACCGTTGCTACAGATGTATTCGATTTATTTAACGGTGTTCGATCTTCTGCAGATGTTTCTACAGCAGTTCGAGGCAATTTAACGGGTCGCGTTCCAGGCATCGCTGCGGATATTGCTGATCAGATTCAGGAAGAAGTTGATGCGAATCTTACCGAAGCCATCAGGCAAGAACAGCTGCTTCCTGCTGGCAACGTGATTGAGACAACGCAAAGGCAGACGAGAGAGTTTGCAGCAGCAATTCGTAGGGCAATACCTTCAGATATTCTTTCTGGAATTAGAATTGGAGAAGAGCTGCCTGAAATTTGGAATTTGAACTTAGCAACAGTAAACAATGTCGACATAGATTTGACACATGACTTTTGGCAGAACCGCATTCAAAATCGCACAGAGCTGGTCACGTCTCTTGTTGATGCTACACCAAATGACTGTGGCCTGACGGGTGCATTTCCCCTAGGATATACATTAACTCAGGCAGATGCCGATCTTATTGCTGATAGCACATTTGGTACATTGACACCGTTTCATGAACGATTGCTTGAGTCCAGGACGCGTACACTTCTTGCAGACAATCAAACCAGTCCGTACAACGTTGAAACTGCAGTACGTCTGGTTATGAATAACGACAACGTACGCAGAGCAATAGCACCTGCGAATGCTGAACAGGCTCGCAATGATCTAGATGCATTGCGTGAAGAGCAGGGGATTACTCGTGTTGTTGAGCAGATCCAAACTTTGACTATTCAGAGGTTCCCTGCGGGTATAACTTCCTGGCAGGACGTTTTGGATCGTATTACTCAGATCGGAACAGACGAGGCCACATTGCTTTCAAGACCATCTGGCCCACCTCCATTTGCTCTTACGAGTATTGGGATGACGGGCATTATTCTCGATGCGAATGTAGCAATCAGGAACAACCAGATCTCAACCATTCGCTCCAGACTTGAAAGTCGACTTCTGGAAATGCAGGCAATCTCTCGTGAGTACACACGCTATGCTGCTCTCCTTTCTAGTATCATTCAGCAGGTTCGAAATGTTCAAAATCGTAGGGGAACGGGATTGTTTGCTGTAAATGCAATGGTTCCTGCTCGTGGAATAGTTGCAGACCCAAATGAATTTACAGAAGCAAATAGTCCACAGAATATTGCGAATCTACTCCAGACACAGTTGCAGCTTCGTGCGACAGCCGCTGAGTATACTCAGCCGATTGTGGATCAAGATGGAAGAGTAAGGGCTGCAGAAAGAGGTGAGGGTGTTGTTACAGGAAGAGAGGCATTACTGAATGTTTACCGTACGCACTTTCGTAGAGTTGATAGGATGGATACGAGGCGTGCGGAAGAGGCTGCACTGACTCTCTATTCCAGAAATGAGCAGAGCAGGGAAGATATGGAAGCAAGACAAGAAGCGGTTGAAGAACTTACGGGACCTGTCGAAGAGGAGCATCGCTCTTGGTACAACCCAATGCGCTGGGCTAACGCAACTTCAGAAGGAATGAAGAATAGGATCGATTCTACTGGATGGATCGCTAACGATACTGAAAGAAACATCATCGCATATATTGCCAGATCAGATACCGTTCGTGCTCCAGTTGAACAGGGTCCTCGTGAGCGTTGGTACCACCCATTGCGCCCGCTTGCTACTCCGAAATGGTCCGCACTCAACTATCCCCGGCTCATGACTGCATTCTGTGCACTACGGAAATTGAGAGATGATCATAGTAATCGTCTCCATCTTGAGAATACGCCATATTTTGCAGCACAGATGGCAGAGATTAGCACGCTTCTTGTGGATAGATTCCATGAGCAATTGGAACGTGACTTAGTTCTTGAAGCAGAGACCGATGACGAGAGGAGGGAACGCAGGCAGCAGGGTGAGATGCGCCGTCGTCAAAGACTAACAAGAGCTCTTACGAACAACCCGCTTCCCGCCGAATTCGAAGGTCGTGCCGATGCCGCTATAAAGGAGGCCGGAGGAAATATCCGCACAATCGGTGATCGGTTTGCACAGATTTTTAAAGGGGATACAACAAGAACACCGAATGGCGGATGGAGCCCGTATACATGGCCTGCCCGTGCGGTGAAATCGACCGCGAAGTTTGGGTGGAACCGTACTGTTGAGCTCTTCACAGGCGATACCAGCAGGAGTCCGCTAGGCGGCAAGAACCCGATCACCTTTCCTGCACGCACAACCAAAGCAACATGGAAGTTTCTCATTACGCCTCTCGGATAAGCCATGCACTGTCACACACACCATTCATGGCACGATCAACATATCGGAGAGCATAGACTCTGTGGTTTTGGCCCTCCTCTTGTTCCGCCTCCCATTCCCGGCGGTGACGGAACAGGACGGGATAGCTTGCGCAGAACATATGAGCGTGTGAAAGCGAATGAGGCAATGGAAGCAAACACACATATTCAGGAGGCAGTGGCGTTTTTCGACAATGATCGGTCGCGCAAAGAATTCCCCGATCTCTTTATTGGGCAATCCCCTGAAAGACCATACCTTCTCACGCTTCTGACAGATGGATTATTGCGGGATCCTGACGCGCCAAGTGGAGCTGTGGCACCAAATGCCGAGTATTCTTCCATCAGCAGAAGTAACATCAATATTGCAGATCCCTTTGGTATTTTAGATTCCTATCCGGATGGAAAAGATGTTGAACTTGGAAAATTTCTGAGAGAACTTTTGACACCGGAAATTCTCAAGCAAATTCTTAAAGATGGGGAAAAGGGCGGTAAAGCCACGAATATGGAACTTGGAAATGCGTATAGGAAGCTGATCGTTGGAAATGCCAATTTGAATTTCAAAGCAAGTCAGAAGATCGACAATCAGATATTCGTGCAGGTCTCGCTTCAGTATTACTCCCATGTACGAACGGAGTTTCGCCTTCGTATGCAGTCGGCGGGAGTCCGGCCACCGACGGGAGAGATGGAGTTTATCGAGGATAGATTTGTGAATCCGGGCATGGACGAACACTCCATGACAAAGCAGGAATATGCACTTGGAATGCACAAGCTTCTCCATGGTGTTAAATCTACAAGCGATAAAGGAAAGATCGTCCCTGCTTTCACAGGTCAGATCGGTGCCGGTCCCGGTGGAACAGACATCGCCCCGTATCAGGAGATTAAAGCGTTTGAAGACGATGTCATGATGACCGATAGAGGAAAGAGAGTTTCCCGGGTCTTCGGTGATGTCTCTCTCACGCGTTTTGGTCCTACGGAAGCGCTACGGAGATTCAACATCGAAGTAGGGGAGACTGCGCGCAGAAATTATGTGGATGCACGTACAGGTGTTTCCCGTGGTACGGACGGTATTACTATGCCTCCTGAGTACGTTGCACCGATCCCATCAGCCGGAGAGTGGATCAACAACCCTGCGATTGCGCATGACTTTCTGAAAAAGAATATTCCCTCGACATATGGCAGCTCCAACTGGATCTTCCTGAACTCTCTGGAGTACTGGGCTATTTTGCAACCTGCCGGAAAATCGGTCGTGGATACGATGGGAAAATTGCCTCCCGAACTTCTCATGCCGGAGAACGACTTAAAAGCCATGCTGAAGCTCATTGTGCAGGAATTCACGGTCTACGAAGATCTAATGAAGAAAAGCAATGTGCAGCTTGGAACACTGAAGAAAGAAGTTCCCACCTGGCAGAAGGTGGAAGAATTCGTCAGTAATGGATTCGACTATGCGTTTAATTTTTCCGATCATCCTGTTGGATCGATTGCGATGGGTCTTGCATTCTTCATGTCCATCAAAGCGCTCTTTGGTGTGATGAAGAAGGAGGATGGTTTACTAACGTCACCTCTTGGACTTGGTTTGCTTTGGGCCGGTGCACAGGGTATTTACAGCAAGAGTACAAATGGTCGTGCATGGTGGGACGGTCTGTTCGATAAGTACGATCAGATTATGGGCAACGAGAAAATAAAAAATCCGCAGGACCGTACACTCGCAAATTACTGGGAGAGAGCACTCCTGCCGATCAAAGGAGAGGGAAATGAATTTGATAAGCTTGATCGTGAGAAGGAGCGCCTTACCCTCGGTCTTGTAGGGCAAGTTGAAGTTGCTCCGATGCTTGGTTGGTATGAGCAGTATCAACAGTATCGCGATCAGTCTCCTCAGCAGCAGAAAGAAGGAGCTGGTTTGCCACCGATGCCATTCAAATATGGTCAATATCTGAATATCTATGGTCAGAACGCAACGAAGAAAGATGTATCAGAGTACATCTACCTCACGATGAAGAAGTTTTTCATCAACCGTGGTCAGATGGCAAAGAGGGGGAGACTGCAATTTGATTTAGGTGTGACAGCCATGTCCGAAGATGAAGGTATCGGCTTTGGTTATATTCGCGAGAAGTATCTCAAGCCCGCTCGCTACTATGAGCGTCTTATGGATGTTGCCGGTTTGAGGAGGGACATCATGATCAATCCTGTCTATCTCCAACTTGTCAGCGGTGAGAAGTCAATGACGACTGAACCCGAATTCATCGAAGCATTCGGTCAGGTCAATGGTCCCATTGCCTTGCAGCTCTGGAATGATTTCAAAGATAGAATTAGCAAAAACGATGAGCAAAAGCGACTCTACATCGTTCTTCTTTCGCGCTTTCAGCAGATGGGTAGCATCGAAACGCCCACTGCGAATTATCCCATGAACCACGTGTTCTTTATGGAGGGCAATCCTGCTGCCATGGCGCGCGCAGCCTCGGATCCGGGTGATCTTTCGGTCTGGGAGTCGATGATGAACTGGTTCAATAGTGGAGCGTATACTCCACCGGTTGCTCCGGTGGCAGCAGGTAGCGCAGCACCTACTTCCGCTGGTGGTGCTGCAGCAACTCCCGGTCCCACCGCTGCACCCACTTCCGGTCCCACCGCTGCACCCACTCCCACTGGCAGTGCTGCTCCAACGGTCGCTCCCAGTGCTGCACCCACTACCGGTCCCACCGCTGCACCCACTCCCACTGGCGTCGCTGCTCCAACGGTCGCTCCCACCGCTGCACCTGCTCCCAGTCCCATCGCTGCACCTGCTCCATCTAGTTCTGGTGATCCTAGTAATGCTCCCAAAGTTAGTCCAGCACCAGCACCCCGCCCTACATCGACAACTGGTCCTTCGCCGGATCCTGCAGTGCCAGCCCCCGGTGTACGCCCCTCGGTTGCTCCTGCTCCCAACCCTGCTAAAGCGCCTTCTGTTGACCCTTCGGCGTCAGCTCCCGCTGCCCGCCCAGTCAGTGCTCCTCGTCCCGACCCGTCGTCAGCGCCTGACGCACGCCCAGCTAGCACTAGTGGCCCGATACCTCCCGAGGCACCAACCCCGAAGCCCTAATAGTAAGACATGAGCAAAGAGGCAATGCGTGATGCACTGCCTCTTCTAGTTGCTCCTCCTTTCTTGGGAGATGTCTGAGTTCACTTCGTCAGGGCATCGAACTTCGGTTCGACTTCGGCCTCGCCGGAAGGGCCGTGACTTGTGCCGTAGAAGACCAGAATCTTTTCGACCTGGCCCTCTTTGACGCGAAACTGTGGCGGAACGGTGTAGTTGGTCGCGCTACCCGGCAGCGCCTGCGAGACTTTCTCGGCCGGCACGCCCTCTTTCATGACCATGCTGACAACGATCCACTGGACGTTGTCCGGCATCCTGGTCCAGGAAACGACTCCTGTCGCCTTCTCCACGGTGACGGGTCCGTCGTAACGGACCACGGCCGGCGGAGACTGCGGGACGAGGTGGTTTCGGAGGGAGGTCACGAAGTCGGAATCCAGATTGAGCATGAGGATGATGGTCCCCACGACGATCGCGAAGATTCCGCACGTCTCGTGATGGTCCTTCTCCGAGGCCTTGATCTTGGCGATGCCATAGATGAAGGCGGCGCCACCGAGGACGAGGATGGCAACGTGCAACAGATTTGCGAACATGAGACTCTCCTTGCAAGGGGTTTTGCCAACGGCGACATGCCGATGGCGTAACTGTAAAGGAACAACTATTATTATTATACAACAATTATTAAATATATCAAATACAAAAACACGTCAGAAAAGCCACTTTCAATGGCAATTAGTAAGGCTGCGCGGGGGGACTGAACGCGCAGCTCGAGAGGTTAGAGGAACAGCCAACGGCAGCTTAGAAACTGCCGTACCAACGCCGCACACCGGTGTTGTAGCACCGGTAGTAGCGCCGGTTGTACTGGTACGACCAGTACACGTTCCGTTGATGCCCGCAGCCGCAGAAGGTGCTTCCGCACCGACGGTCTTGGGCACAAAGGGGCTCATCGTACTCCGCACGGTGGGTCACCGTTCCGCTATGGACGTGACGCACCTCACCATCCGTGGTGGTGTGCACCCGCGAATAGTGGTTGGTGTTGGCCTTGAAGTAGGCTTCGGCGTTGTGGGCGGTCATGTGGACCCGTCCCACTCCGTCGTTGTAGGCCATGATCTCTGCGGCCTTCAACACCCGATCCAATTCCTTCAGGCTGTTCGCCTGGATAGGGCTGCTGAAGCCCACCGGCAACGAGCTGGTATCCACGTATCCCTTCTCGCCGGAGGCCCCGATCTTGAGGGTCATGCCTCCGGCCTGGAAGTTGAACATCCGCTGCCCGTTGACAACCAACGGGGCTTGCGCAGGAGCCGGAGCCGGAGCCGGAGTGGGGGTGCCCGCGGGGGGC
Organism: Candidatus Peregrinibacteria bacterium; assembly: GCA_016866815.1. Taxonomy (GTDB): domain Bacteria; phylum Patescibacteriota; class Gracilibacteria; order Peribacterales; family Peribacteraceae; genus VGKZ01. Next base: position 16,284 of record VGKZ01000005.1, read on the forward strand.
ACGAACGGCGGCAGCGGGATGCTCTGCGCTGATGCGGACGAGACGACGAGGACGAGGCACAGGCTGGTGATGAGTCGCAACATGGTTTTTGTCCTTTTAAAGTTTCGAACTGGTTTCAGTATCCCCCCACGCTTTGCAGCTTCCATTTTGTCCCCCGACAAATGGAAAACCACTCATCGTGAGAACAGCTTTACGAAAGCTGCAATGGCATGGGGTATGCCTTAGAAAAATCTAAAGCGCACTGGTGTGAAAGAGCCGCAGGATCAATTAGTATTATAAAACTATATAATAGTTTAGTCAATAATTATAAAGCATCAAATTATGCTTTGAACAGTCAATTGAAGAGTAATTTTGGCTTTGACCCATTCCCTAAATCCTGTACCCTGCGCGCAATGGCAAAACTGATCCTCAGTGACGGTACGGTCTTCGAGGGGCAGTCATTTGGTGCAACTGTGGATACCGACGGTGAGGTTGTTTTCAATACGGGAATGGTCGGGTATCCCGAAAGTCTCACCGATCCGAGTTATCAAGGCCAGATCCTCGTCTTTACGTATCCGCTGATCGGCAACTATGGCGTGCCGAGCATGGAGAAGAATGAATTCGGCTTTTCCAAAAACTTCGAGAGCGAGGCGGTGCAGGTGAGGGGAGTGGTGGTGGCGCAGGTGAGCGATGAATACAGCCATTTCTCTGCCGCGAGCTCGCTCCAGAATTTCCTCGAACACTTCGGTATTCCGGGAATCACAGGAGTTGATACGAGGGCATTGACCAAGAAATTGCGGGAGCATGGGGTCATGCTCGGACGGATTGTTCAGGGGGTAGGGGGCAGGGAGTCGGGCGGAGGAGAAATTGCCGATCCCAATCTGAATAACCTCGTTGCAGAAGTCAGTTGCTCCGAAGTTATTACCTACGAACCAAAAACCAAAAACGAAACACCAATATCCATCGTTGCCTACGATTGCGGCATCAAGCGCAACATCATCCGCAGTTGGCTCAAGAGGGGAGTGACGGTACACCGCGTTCCGTGGAACTACGACCTTGCGAAGAATCCATCGAATCTGAAGTACGATGGCGTTTTCGTCAGCAATGGCCCCGGCGATCCCAAGATGTGCAGGGAAACGATTGCCGCCATGAAGTGGTCCATCGAACAGAATATTCCGACGTTCGGCATTTGCCTCGGTAATCAGCTCATGGCTCTGGCTATCGGCGGTGATACCTACAAGCTGAAGTATGGGCACAGAGGAGCGAACCAGCCGTGTGTGGAGGCTGGATCCTCCCATTGCATCATTACATCTCAGAATCACGGCTTTGCTGTGGATGAAAAGACGCTTCCTTCGGGTTGGTCTGTTTGGTGGAGGAATGCGAATGACGGAACGGTTGAGGGCATCCGCCATGAGTCCGGTCGATTCTTCGCCGTGCAGTTTCACCCTGAAGCGACACCCGGACCGGAGGACGCGAATTATTTGTTCGATACGTTCCTTGGAGTATTGGAACAGGAGAAAGTGCTTGTAGAAGGGAAAAAGTAGGACTCAGAAGAACGAAAAGATCCAGAGGATCCAGACGAGAGGTTTTTCGTACCTCTGGATCCTCAAATATACCCTTCTACATGCACGTCGCCTTTCGTCATGCCGAATCTCTCCATGCAGATTTTTTTCACATCTTTTGTCATCTCCGGGTTCCCGCAGGCGTACACCTGTACCCGTGCAAAATCCTGGACGATCTTTTCGAAGAGCGTCTGCACTCTTCCCGTATGGCCTTTCCAGTCGGCGGAGGGCTTCGTCAGCGCGGGATGGAAAAAAAAGTGACTGTACTTGCGCGCCATTGCGGTGAACTCTTCGGTCCAGAAGAGATCTTCCTCCGAGCGCACACCCAACAGCAGATCAATTCTGCGGGTTTCGTCTTTCAGAAAGCTCACGAGCTGTGAACGGTACGGGGCGATGCCCGTGGAGGTGGCGACGAGGAGCCAGTCTTTTCCGGAATTCCTGTCCAGGAGGAATCTTCCGAACGGTCCCTGCATGCGCACGGTGTCTCCCACCTTGAGACCACTCTCCACCCACATGCTTGCACGGCCTCCTTCGAGAATTTTTACGACGAAGAGCATGTCTTTTTCTTCCGGTGAAGATGCGATCGAAAACGCGCGCGTCTGGATATCGGATCCATCCTCCAGTAAGGGCACGTCCCACAGCAGATACTGACCGGGAAGGAACTTCAATCCTTCCGGCTTTGTGAACCGGAGCTCGAAAATGTCCCTCGCGATCTTCGTATTCTCCGTGCAGGTGGTGGTGTAGGAGGGTGTAGGCATCGGCATGTTCAGCGATTGTTTTCCAGTTGTTGCAGTACCTTCGGATACCACTCTTTCTCCAGTGCCTGCAAGCGCTCCTTCAGGCTGTCGAGAGTGTCATCCTTCTCTATCGAGCAATTTTTTTGTACAATTATTTCCCCTGAATCAAGCCCTTCATCGATGTAGTGGATGGTCATTCCCGTCTCCCTTTCACCCGCTGCAAGTGCATCGTCGATTGCATGGGCGCCGGGGTACTTCGGAAGGAGTGACGGGTGGACATTGATCATGCGTCTTTTCCACGTGCGGACGAACCACGGGGAGAGCAGGAACATCCAACCAATGCAGGCGATGTACGTTGTGATTCGTGATTCGTGATTCGTGATCGGCGGGACGGCACCTAGCTCAAGTGCAGCTGTATGGAGACGCTTATCGTAGTCTTCGCGGTCTTCGCCGGAATTCTTTTCAACGATGCGAACCGGAATTTTGGCGATCTTTGCCTTCTCGACGCATCCCCTGTCAGTTCTGTCGCTGATGAGTCCGAGACATTTTGCTTTCAGTTCCCCTTTCTTCATTGCATCGATCACGGCCTGAAAGGTAGTTCCGCGCGAGGAGGAGAGGACGATGAAGTTCATGGAGTAATGGTAGGGAAAGAAGAACAGGAAACAAAGGACTCAAGCGACACAAAAGATACGGAATGTCTCTCCTCTTTTTCTTTTGAGTCCTTTAAAGCCTCTGAGTCCTTTAAAGCCTCTGAGTCCTTTACAGCCTCTGAGTCCTTTTACACAACTCCGAAATACACATCCTTCTCGCGCTCGATTCCCGGCACCCATCCGGTGAATTCGGTCATCGGCAATCCGTGATCACGGATGACCGCGGCCGGAGTCCGTTCATCGGCGTTTCCCATGACAGAGTTTGCCGCTGTAGCCAGTTGGTCGGCGATTGCTTCCACGGTCATCACCATGTCCCTGCCGTAGAGATCCGGTTTTCCGCGGCGGTCGTAGAGGGGATCCATCCCTGCGACGGTGAGTGCAAAAGCGGTCACACCGCTTCTGCGCGGAGACAGACCTGAATCAGACAGGATGATCGCAACTGAGTCGACCTTCTTCATCAGTTCTCTTCGCAATCTCCGTACGCTCTCAACAGGATCCCTCGGCCACCCCACGGCCCATCCTCTCTCGATATTCGATTCGTCGATGCCGGCGTTGGGAACGATGAGCGTTCCCTCCGCAATGCCGTCCGGTTTCAGTTCTGTCAGTACTACTCCGTTCATAGTGCGGATGACCGTGCCGTTCATACGTGCGGTCTCATCGAGGACGAATTGCCGGTGCTGGGGAGTCTTTCCGAATGCACGATAGAGTTCTTCCGCCTCCGGGCTGACCCGGATCTTCGCGAGTTCCACTGCTGCACCTTCAACCGTCGCAGCGACTTTGGAGGAGACGACGATGATATCGCCCGATTGCAGCGCAACAGACTGGACTATTGCCGCAGCAAGGTCGTCGCCAGCCTTGAGCATTCCGGTACGGACAGGGAGTATGAGCATAGCGTCAGGTGGATATGCTACACTGCCTCCCATAGCCAAGCCTTCGAAAACTTCACGGCTTCGAAAACAGGGCATCGCCTCCGCGGTCGGTTTAGTCGCCGTGGTCGCACTGTCTTTTACTGCAGTCGGTACGGCGAACAGGGTCGCGAGCATCATTGAACCCGTGACGGATATCGGAATCGAGCATGAGCAACCACTCTCGCTGCAGTTCGACATCGGTCTGCTGCAGAGCGCTTCGGTGATTGAAATTCTCTCCGAGAGCGATGAGAACGTGCATATCAGTCTTCCTGAATCATGGGAGCTCCGCGAAGTGCGCAATGTCCCCATAGCGAAGGTCACTGCAGATGCGCCGTCGTTCGGATTTATCCGGTGGCAGCTACCGGCCCGTGCTGGCGTCTCGTTCCGTTCCCTGACGAATCCCGGCCGCCTCCTTCTGCACAATCCTTCCGGAGTGCAGCTCAAAGCGGTGGCCAGAAGGGCGGACCTCGAAACAGGGCTGGTAGAAAGCGATGCTGTGCTCGTTCTGGAGGGCACGGGAGAACTCTGAAAAACTTCCCCGGTATTTCAATAAATGCTATAATGAGGGTATGGACATCGACCCTCACACCCTTCAGCAAATTCTCCGGAGGATCGAACAGCAGATGCGATGTCCGCAGTGCGGTAAGAAGGTGCCCGTCGACTTCCCGTCGGTGAGGGTGGTTTCAGACAATGCCATGCTCCTCCAGCTCAAGTGCGATTCTTGCAATGCTTTCATCGTCCTCCATGCTTCCCTGCAGGGGGTGGAGAATCTCGTTGCGGACGAAAAGGGAGACGATGTCACTGTGAATGCATCATCGACACTGCAGATGAGCGACAAGGAAGTGGAGATGTTGAGCGCAGCTCTTGAGCAGTGCGACGGTTCCTTCTCAAAGCTCTTCGAGAAGTACGGTGCCAAGAATGCCTCTTCCGATATTTCCTGATGCGGTGGCGGGGGGTGATCGTCGGCTTGTCGTTCTTGCTCACGGCATGTGAGGTCCATGGCGACCCGTTTGCGAACTTTCCGACAATGTTCCTCTCAACGGGAAGCTCGCTCGGTTTTTCCGATCGCGTGAAAGCACTCATCGATATGGGAAGAAATACTGCCACACAGGTGCACGAAACTGCGGAGGACATCCGCGGGAGAATCGGCAAGGTTCAGAGCGGAGTGCATCTCATGCTCGAGGGGAAGGAGCTGATTCAGGAAGCGATCAAATAGGAGTGATGGAAGGGAGGGGGCTTCGTTGATTTCTTTGATTTCTTTCGTAATCCTCTTGTAACTTCATCAACCTTCTCTATACTTTCCGCATCATCGGTGTCCCCCCATCCGGTCAGACGACGGAAATCAGGGGCGGGCAGCGATCTTTTGTATGTAAAATTCAAGAGACAGGAAACAGGTTCCTACGCCCTACTTCCCTAATTCCCTACTTCCCTACTTCCCTACTTCCCTACTCCCTAGCCCAATGCCCGGTCCCATCCACAATGCCAAGAAGTCCGCAGCCACCGACAGCTTCGACGCTGTTGCGCTGAGCGTCGCCAGCCCCGAGGACATTCTCGCCTGGTCACGTGGTGAAGTTACCAAGCCCGAAACCGTCAACTACCGCACCCAGCGCGCGGAGCCGGATGGTCTCTTCTGCGAGAGAATCTTCGGACCGACGAAGAACTTCCAGTGTTTCTGCGGCAAGTACAAAGGAGTGCGCTACGCGGGAGTCGTCTGTGAGAAGTGTGGAGTGGAAGTGACACGCAGCATCGTTCGCCGTGAACGCATGGGGCACATCAATCTTG